>NZ_ML974127.1:0-203248 GCF_004765815.2 Halorussus salinus
TTCCGCGAGGTAAAACGACGAACTTCTTCGTTTTCGAACGCGTTCCGCAACGCCGAGCTAGAAACAGCAGAATCGTGGTTGCAAGCCTTCGCCGTCTGGCACAATTCATGCCAAACTTAACACGACCTATGTGGGAACGGTATATAATGCTCGTGGGAGGAATATATAAGGCCTGTGGGAATCAGGGAAAGCGGTCTTGTGCTTGGTCAAGCAAACGGTGGTATCGAACGCAGGGTTTTGATACCGAAGCGAACTTTTTCACGCACGTAAAATTCGCCGGGCGACGGCGACACTCACAACCGCGTCCGAATCGTTTCGGCCGTCTTCTCGCCCACGCCCTCGACCGCCTGCAACTCCGCGAGCGACGCCTCCCGAATCCCCTCGACGCTCCCGAACCGGCGAAGGAGCGCGCGGCGGGTCTTCGGGCCGATACCGGGAACGTTGTCGAGTTCGGTCGAGACCTCGTCGCGCAGGGTCTGGTGGTACTGGACCGCGAAGCGGTGGGCCTCGTCGCGGACGCGCTGGAGGAGGTGGAGATGGTCGGCGTCGTCGGGCCAGTCGAAGGTGCCGTCGGGCGTCACGACTATCTCCTCGTCCTTGGCGAGCGCGACCGCGGGCACGTCCCAGTCGGCGTCCGCGAGGGCGTCTCTGGCCGCCGAAAGCTGACCTTCGCCGCCGTCGATGAGCAGGAGGTCCGGGTCGGGCCGGTCGTCTCTCCCTTCGACCGCACGAGAAGCGCGCCAGCGAATCAAGTCGTACATGTTCGCGTAGTCGTCGTTCTCGTCGGTCAGCTTCTTGCGGCGGTAGCCCGACTTGTCCGCCGACCCGTCATCGAAGGCCACGTCGCTCCCGACCGCGTGCTTGCCCTGCGCGTGGCTCACGTCGAAGCCCTCGATGCGCCGGGGCACCGTATCGAGGTCCAGCGCGTCGCGGAGCGCGGCGAGCGCGTCGGGTTCGCTCGCGCCCCGTCGGGCGTTCTTCAGCGCGAGGTCCACGAGCGTCGCCTCCCGGCCAGCGCCGGGGACGCGGGCGGCGACGCCCTCGCTGTCGAGCCAATCGAGGACCTCGTCGTCGTCCGGGCGGTCCGAAACGAGGAGGGCGTCGGGCAGGTCGCGTTCGGCGTAGTACTGGGTGACGAACGCCGAGAGGACCGCGCTGGCGCGGGTGTCGGCGTCGTCGCCCTCCGGAATCGTCACGGCGTGGCGCTCGCGGTCCACGAGTTGTCCCGACTCGCTGTGGAGGCGCGCGACGGTCGCCGAGTCGCCCTCCAACGCGACCCCCAGTACGTCCACCGCGCGCTGGTCGCTCCGGTCGGCGACCGCCTCGCCCGCGCCGCCGTGGAACCCCTCCACCGCGTCGAGTTTGTCCCGGAGGTTCGCGGCGCGCTCGAACTCCCGGTTCTCGGCGGCCTCCTCCATCTGCCTGCGGAGCGGGTCGGCGAGGACGCCGGTCTCGCCCTCGAAGAACCGGACCACCGACTCCACGTCGGCGACGTAGGATTCCCGGTCGATTTCGTCGGTGCAGGGTGCCGTACAGAGGCCGATGTCGTAGTCCAGACACGGCCGGTCGCGGTTGCTGTACTTGTGGTCCGAACAGCCCCGGACGCCGTAGGTCTCCCTGAGCGCCTTCACGACGACCTCGACCTGCGTCTTTCGAGTGAAGGGACCGAACACGCGCGGGCCCGAGACGGTAGGGCCGCCGCCGGGCGCGCCCCCGCCACCTCCGGCCGCGCTCGCGCCGCCGTCGCTCCGCGTCCCGCCGGTCCGCCGCGCACGAGCCTCGGGGTCCGGGTCTCGCGTAATCTCGATGCGGGGGAACTCGTGGCCGGTGAGTTGCACGAGCGGGTAGGACTTGTCGTCTTTCAGTCGGACGTTGTACCGCGGTTGGAACCGCTTGATGAGGTTGGCCTCAAGCAGGAGGGCTTGGGTCTCGGTGTCCGTGACCGAGTAGTCGATACTGTCGGCGCGCCGGACCATCCGGCGGATGCGCCGACTCCGAGGGTCGGCGTACGACCGCACGCGGTCCCGGATGTCCACGGCCTTGCCGACGTAGACGACCGTCCCGCCGTCCTCGAACTGGTAGACGCCGGGCTGACGTGGCAACTCCCCGGCGCGCTCGCGTACCGCGTCCCCATCCATCGACCGCCGCTAGTCGCTACGCGGTTTTGAACTTGTTCCTACCGCGGCCCGGAGCCGTCTGGCGACCTCCTCGGCGTCGTCGTCTCGGACCGGCACCCGCATCGGGTCCCGGCCTGCGCGTTCGATGACGAGTTCGCGTTCGCGGGAACTGAAGTAGAATCCGATGAGGGCGAGCGCACCGACGACCAGCAGTCCGCCGCCGACGAGGAGAACCGTCGTCAGCATCCCCAGCGCTTGCGGGAGAAGAGAGACGAGTTGCGCGATACCAGCGCCGGGGGCGTCCTCGGGCGGCGTCACGCCGCCGAGGCTGTCGAGGAGACCGCTGGTCTCCAACAGCAGGCCGCCGCCGAACAGCACCGCGCCGTAGACGCCCGCGCGGACGCCCCACCCGACGTAGGAGTCCTCGCCCGTGGTCTCGACGGTAGCGTCTACGACGTTCGGCCGGTCGGCGTGGTCGAACCGGCGGCCCTCCCCGTCGGGCGTGAACACGAGGACGCGGTGGGTCGTGACGGCGACGCGGGCCCCTTCGACGGTGAACTCGTCTTCGACCTCCTCGCCCTGAAACAGCATCTCGGAGAGTCGGTCGTCCGTCGCTTGGGACAACGGAGACTGGCTCATCGTCATCGGGTCGCCGACGGCGAGTCGAAACCATTCCGGCCGATACCCCGTCCTCCGGGTCCCCAACTGTCCTGCAACCCGTAGTCCATCATTTGAATCTCGATACGCCGCTTTCCATCTTAACGCTACTGGCGTACAGTGTGTCGCACGTTCACGTCGTTCACCGACGACCCGGAGGTTTCAACTCGCTCCCGAGAGAGGTGCCGACATGGACGACGAGCGACTCTGGCTGGTCGAACGAACCTACACGGACAAGGGACTCGTCTCGCTGGTGTACGCCACCACCGACGGCGAACGCTATCTTCAGAAACAGCGGTCGATGAACATGCTCAACCACGTGGACGTAACCGCGGCCGTCGAAGCCGACCCCGACTCGCTGGACGCCGTCGAGGAGGCCGAGACCCGCGAGCAGTACGCGGGCGAGGCGACTCGGATGGCCGACGAACACGACCCCGACGACGCGGTTTGAGCGGTCGCTGTCGGTCGTTTCGTCAAAAACGATAAATGCGAGTCGGCGTCAGTAGGACCGACGGTCCACTTCCTCGCCGTTCTCGTCGTAGAGGTACGCGGTGTCGCCGTAGTCGTTCCAGATTTCGTAGCCGAAGTCGGCGTAGAGGTCGTCGTAATCGTCGTAACCGCTTCCGGAGTGGACCCAGACCGACTCGCCCGCGCCGAGCGTGAAGCCGCTCGGGAAGGTGTAGCTGTTTCCGGCCTCGTCTTCGAGCGTGTAGCCCGAGAGGTCGAGTTCGCCGGTGCCGGTGTTCTTGATGTGGACGCGCTCGTCGTTCAACTGGTCGCCGCCGGTGTAGACCCACTCGATGGAGGCGGTGCCGCTGTCGGTGTCGCCGCCGCTACCGCCGTCGTCGAGCGTCGTACAACTCCAGAGACCGACCAGATTGTTCTGCGCGGTGGTCTCGGCGCTGTAGAACGTCTCGCTCTGGCTGAAGGTGCTGTCGTAGACGCGAGCGTGACCGTTTTCGATGAGGTCGAGGTTGAAGTTCTCGCCGTTCACGTAGATGTAGGCCAGCAGGCGACCGTAGTCGCCGCGTCGGTCCGACTGGCTGTCGAACTTGAGCGTGACCGTCTCGCCGACCAGCGTGTCCTTCGTGAACTGGCTGGCCTCCTCTCCGGCGCTCCGAAGACAGTCCGCGCCCTCTTGGGTGTTCGGGACGCCCTCGAACTCGCTGGGGGAGTTCTCGACGTTGACCTCGGGCGTGTCCACGCCGAGGAGACGCACGGTGTCGGTCGAACCGTTCTGGTACTCCACGTCAACGGTGTCGCCGTCCGCCGCGCTCGTGACCGTCACGGTCACGGAACCACTGATGCTACTCGTCGATACGTCTTCGGTCGTCGGAACGACCGCCGCGCTTCCGGCGACGGTCAGACTCCCGACGAGCGCCACTACCATCAGAATCGAAAGGAACTGTTTTCGTGCCACGATTCCGCGTAGTAGTTTTTATCGTAAAAGTACTTCTAATAAATCTCGCCGGGCTACGTTCGGGTATTTTCCGCACGGTTGTCCGCTGGCGTTTTCCAAATTCGGCGACACGATAAGACAAGGGTTTACGTAGGAGAACGCAAAACCCCCGCGCATGGCCGCCATCGAAATCGACGGAGTAACGAAGCGGTACGGCGACGTGGTTGCCGTCCGCGACCTCTCTTTCGAAGTCGAGGAGGGCGAGGTGTTCGGCTTCCTCGGTCCGAACGGCGCGGGCAAGTCCACCACCATCAACATGCTGTTGGACTTCGTGCGCCCGACCGACGGGGAGATTCGAGTCCTCGGCCGCGACGTTCACGACGAGAGCGTCGCGGTCCGGGAACACCTCGGTGTCCTCCCCGAGGGGTTCTCGGTGTACGACCGACTGACCGGCAGACAGCACTTGGAGTTCGCCATCGAGTCCAAGGAGGCCGACGACGACCCCGACGCCCTCTTGGAGCGCGTCGGCCTCTCGGGCGACGGCGACCGGAAGGCCGGTGGCTACTCGAAGGGGATGGCCCAACGCCTCGTCCTCGGGATGGCGCTGGTCGGCGACCCCGACCTCCTCGTCCTCGACGAACCCTCCACCGGACTCGACCCGCAGGGTGCCCGCCAGATGCGCGACATCGTGCGCGAGGAGGCCGACCGCGGCGCGACGGTCTTCTTCTCCAGTCACATCCTCGGACAGGTCGAGTCTGTCTGCGACCGCGTGGGCATCCTCCGGGACGGACAGTTGGTCGCCGAGGACTCCATCGAGGGCCTGCGCGAGACGACCAGCGCCGACACCGTCCTCCGAATCACCGTCGGCGACGTGCCCGAGGAGGCCCTCGCCGAGGTGCGCGCCCTCGACGGCGTCTCGGAGGTCGAGGCGAACGAAGACGGCGACCGCCTCACCGTCTCCTGCGAGAACGACGTGAAGACGACCGTCCTCTCGACGCTGGAAGACGCGGGCGTAGACGTGGTTGACTTCGAGACCGACGAGGCCTCGCTCGAAGACCTGTTCATGGACTACACCACCGACCAACGGGCGGTGGAAGCATGACGTGGCAGGCCATCGCCCGGAAGGACTTCCGGGACGCGGTGCGCTCGAAGTGGCTCTGGGGACTGTCGGCCATCTTCTTCGGTCTCTTCGTCGGGAGCGCCTACCTCATCGGCTCGAACGTCGAACCGAACGGAAACGGCCCCATCACCGCCGAAGTGTTCATCCCGACGCTCGGGGAACTCGTCGTCGCGCTCGTCGTCCCGCTGGTCGCCATCGTCGTCGCCTACAGTTCCGTCATCGGCGAGCGCGAGTCGGGCGCGCTGAAGCTACTCCTCTCGCTTCCCCACTCCCGGCAGGACGTGGTGGCCGGGAAAGCCACCGGTCGGAGTACCGTCCTCGCGCTCCCGATTCTCGTGGCGATGCTCCTCGCGGCGGTGGTCTTGGCCATCTACGGCGTGGACGTGGGACCGCTGAAGTACCTCGCGTTCATCGGCCTGACGCTTCTCCTCGGGGTCACGTTCGTCAATCTCGCAGTCGGCGTCTCCGCGGCGGCGTCCACGAACCGCCGGGCGATGCTCGGGACGGTCGGTCTCTACGTCGTCCTGACGATGCTCTGGACGCAGGTCCGGCGCGTCCTGCTGGTGTTCAACGACAAACTCGGACTCGGCTGGGAGCAGATGACCCTCGTGAAGTACGGGCTGTTCATCAAGTTCTTCAACCCGATTCGAGCCTACGAGACGCTCGTCACCCGACTCTACACCGACAGCGTGCTGAGCGCGCGACTCTACGGCGCGGGTCGGCAGGGTCAACTCATCGCCCAGCAACTCGGCGACGTGCCCGTCTACCTCACGGATTGGGTCGTGCTGGCCCAGTTCCTGCTGTGGTTGCTCGTCCCGGTCGCACTCGGCTATCTGGTGTTCCGGAACTCGGACCTCTGACCGGAACCCAAACCGCCGGATTGAAAACTATATTTTTGGCCCAAAATATTACTTTCTTGCCACCGTCTGTCGAGACATGTCCAACGACGAGTCCGGCAATCCCGACACGCCCGGCAATCCCGACACGCCCGGCGATACCGACACTTCCGACGACGCCGACACCCCACCGTCGATAGACGACGTGGACCCCTTCGAGTCGGAAGCACTGGCCGGTGAGGTTCCCGACGACCTCGACGGAGCAGTCACCGCCGAGTGGAAAGCAACGACCACGGCGTTCCAGCGCATCCACACCGTCCTCGAAAACACCTACGAACCGAAGACGACCGCCGAGGTAGCGGACGCGGCCGCCACGACGAGACCGACGGTGCGCAAGCACGTCGAACCCTTGGTCGAGGCCGGACTGGTCGAGGAGCGCGACGACGGCCGCGCGACGCGATACGCGTGGAGCGAGACCCAGCGGCGCGTCAATCGCGTCGCCGACCTCGCGGAGCGACACTCGGCGGCCGACCTCGACGCGAAGGTCCGGCGGGCCAAAGAGCGAATCGCCGAGTTCCGCCAGCGGTACGACGCCGACGCGCCGAACGACCTCGCGGAAGCCCTCGACTCGGACGACACCGAGGGGTGGGACGACTTGGCGACGTGGCGGACGCTCGAAGCCGACCTGAAGCGTCTGCGGGCCGCCCAGTCGATGGCCGACTACCTCGCTGACTCTGGACCGAACACAGGGCGACGCGACCGGTCGAACCATGCGTAGCGAGAGAGGGACCGTCTCCCGGAGCAAACTCGAAACCGTCGAGGCGACGTTCCGCGACAGACTCGGCGGACTCGTGAAGTCGGTCGAGTGGGTCCCGGAGTATCACGTCGGTCCGAAGGAACTCCGAATCCGACTCTGGTCGGGCATCCTCGCCGACGAAGGGCGGTTCGACGTGACGTGGTGGACTCGCCACGGGTACAAGTACCACTACGTCGAAGGAGAGCCAAACGGTGAGAAGGGTCCGGATACCGAGGAGAACCGGGACACCGAGGAGCGCGACGCGGATGGAGCGACCGCTGGCCTCCAGTTCCGGTTCGGGTGGGAGCGACGCGCTGGCGTCCCGAACAAGCACTTCCACCCGCCCGACGACCTCGACGCGCATCGGGAATCGTGCATCCGCCACGAGGACGTGACGCGGGTGACGCTCGCAGTCATCAAGTGTTGGCACGCCGCCGCGACCGCAGGCGACCCGGAGAAGCTGAACGCGCTCGCGGACCCGCCCTAATCGGGTTACCGAACTTCGCGGTCGTCCAGCAGTTCCTCGAACTCGCTCTCGGAGAGTACCGGGACCTCGTTCTCGTCGGCGTCGTCCAGTTTCGTCCGGCCGGGACTGTCGCCCGTAACGAGGTAATCCGTGTTGCCCGAGACGCTACCGGTCGCGTTCGCGCCGTGGTCCTCGACCAGTTGCTGGGCCTCGTTCCGGGTGTAGCCGTCGAGCGACCCCGTGAAGACGAAGGTGAGGCCCGCGAGTTCGTCGCCGGTCTCGGTCGCGCTCGGGGTCTCCAGCGGGCCGATGGCGTCGAGCAGGTCGTCGATGACCCGCTCGTTCTGTTCGGACGCGAAGAACTCCGCGATTTGGTCGGCGACTTTCGGACCGATTCCCGCGACCCGTTCCAACTCGTCGCGGGTCGCGGTCCGAATCGCGTCGAGGTCGCCGAACTCGCGGGCGAGGTCCGCGGCGGTCGCCGGGCCGACCTTCGGGATGCCGATGGCTGAGAGGAACTCGCGGAGTCGCGGGTGTTTGGACCCGTCCAGTTCCGCCAGCAGGTTCCGGGCGCTGGTCTCGCCCCAGCCGTCGAGTCCGGTCAGGTCGTCCTCCTCGATGCGGTAGAGGTCCGCGAGGCTATCCTCCACGAGTCCGGCGTCGATGAGTTGCTCGACGCGCTCGCCGCCCAGTCCCTCGATGTCCAACCCGTCGTCGCTGGCGTAGTACTCAACCGCACGCTGGAGCTGTGCGACGCAGGCCAGTCCGCCGGTGCAGTAGGCCATCGGGCCGTCGAACTCCACCGCGCTGTCGCAGACCGGGCAGTGGTCGGGGAATTCGTAGTGGCCCTCGGCGTGTTTCTCGACCACCTCGGCGACGTAGGGAATCACGTCGCCCGCGCGCTCTACGTCCACCTCGTCGCCCACGTTGACGTTCATCTCCGCGATTTCGTCGGGGTTGTGGAGGCTGGCGCGCGAGACGGTGACGCCGCCCACGTCCACGGGTTCGAGGAGGGCCACCGGAGTCAGTCGCCCGGTCCGGCCGACCTGCACCGTGATGTCGGTGATGGTCGTCACCTCCGAGCGCGCGGGGAACTTGTAGGCGAAGGCCCACCGGTAGTGGCGCTCGGTGGTGCCCAACTCCTCGCAGAGCGAGAGGTCGTCTACTTTGACGACGACTCCATCTATCTCGTAGTCCAAGTCCGGGCGGGCTTCCATCAGACGGTTGCGGTAGTCGATGGCGGCTTCTACGTCGTCGGTGCGCTCCGAGCGGTCCTCGACCCGCAGGCCCCACTCGGGCAGGGTCTCGTGCTGTTCCCAGTGGCTCTCGAAGTCGTACGACGAGTCCAGTACGTCGAAGAAAAAGCAGTCCAGCGGCCGCCCGGCGGTCACGGAGGGGTCGAGTTGGCGGAGGGTGCCCGCCGCGGCGTTCCGTGGGTTGGCGAAGGGGTCCTCGCCGCGCTCGACGCGCTCGCGGTTGAGTTTCCGGAAGGCCTCCTCGGGGATGTGGACCTCGCCCCGGAGGACGAGTCGGTCGGGGTAGTCCCCCCGCAGTCGGTGGGGCACGCTGGCGATGGTCCGGACGTTCTCGGTCACGTCCTCGCCGGTGTAGCCGTCGCCCCGCGTGGCGGCCCGGACGTACTCGCCCTCTTCGTAGACGACTTCGACCGAGAGACCGTCGAACTTGGGTTCGCAGACGTAGCGCAGGTCGTCGGCTCGCTCGCCGACCGCTCTGCGCACGCGCTCGTCGAACTCCCGCACGTCCTCGGCGTCGCCGCCCGAGTCGATAGAGAGCATCGGCGTGACGTGTTCGACCGTCCCGAGTTCGTCCAGCGGTTCCCCGCCGACGCGCCGGGTCGGACTGTCGTCGGTCCGGAGACCGAACGCGTCTTCGAGGTCCTGCAACCGGGTGAAGAGGGCGTCGTACGTCCGGTCGGCGATTACCGGGTCGTTCTCGACGTAGTAGCGGTAGTCGTGGTAGCGAATCGCCTCCCGCAACTGTTCGGCCTGTTCGCTGGCCTCGTCCTCGCTCAACTCCTCGACCGGCCGGAACTCGGTCGGCGGCTCCTCGACGTAGGGGTTCTCGTCGGCGCTCGCGCTCGCCATTAGGTGGGGATTGTTCCTTCTCCGGTAAAAAGTCGGGTCTCCTCGGTAGTCCGCGAGGACTGGCTTAAACTTCCCACGGTACGCGTCGAAACCGAGAGGAGGGAGCCGTCCGACGCGCCGAAATGCAAAACGTTATGTGGGGGTGGTGATACCACCTCTCAAGGTCGATGTCCGCCCCCAACGACGCCCCCGAATCGAACGACGACCACCCCCACGAATCGAACGCTAACTACCCCTCCACACGGAACGCAGACCGTCCTCTCGACTCGAACGACGACGTTCCCGAAGAACCAGCCGACGCCTCCACGGACCCACGCCTGAACGAGAAGTACGTTCGCCGACTCCCCGACGCGAACCTGACGCTCGTCGGGGTCGTCCACGACCACCCGGCGAGCGTCCACCGCGCACGTGAGGTCGTCGCCTCGCGCGCCCCCGAGGTCGTCGCGCTCGAAGCGCCGCCGCTGGCGGTGCCCCTCTACGAGGCTTACGCCCGCGAGTCCCGTGCCCCGCCGACGTTCGGCGGCGAGATGAGCGCCGCCGCGCAGGCCGCCCGCGACGAGGAGGCCGAGGTCGTCGGCATCGACGGGCCGACGGTGGCGTTCTTCGCGCGACTCGCCCGGAACTGCCGGGCGGCCGACGCCTCGCTCGGGACGCTCCGGCGAGTCGTCTCGGGCGTCACCTCGGTCACTCGCCACGCGCTGACCTGCCGGGTCGCGGCCGCCGTCGCCTCGCGGACCGCGCTCCGCGTCGAGGTGGACGACCCAGTGGCCCACGACTGCGACCGGTGGGACCCGCCCGCGGTGCAGGCCAGCGACGAGCGCGCCCAAGCCCGGCGCTCCCAGTCGCTCCTCCGAGCGTTTGACCCTCCTCGGCCGGTTCGGCTCCGGGACGAGACCCGCGAGGAGTGCATGGCCGAGAACCTCTCGGCGCTGTGCGAGCGCGGCGAGACGGTCGCTGTCGTCGGTCTCGACCACCTCGACAGCGTTGCCGAGCAGGTCGAAGTCGAGTGAGCAGGACGACCCCCGAGCGAGCAGGACGACCTCGAGTACGCAAGCGCAATTGAACGAACGAGCGAAGCCGAGCGAACTGCGGAAAAATGAGCGATGAGCGTCTGCGGTCGCACGAAGACTCGCGCTACAGGTCGCTTCGGAGTCGGACCTCGTCGTCGGTGACGGCGTCTACCCGACTCTCGTCGAGCGGGTAGGTGTCCTCGTCGCTGTCGCCCCAGTCGAGCGAGGCTTTGATCTTGTCCGTGATGCCCGCATCCGGGTTGACGTAGGCCGTGTCGCCGCGGACTTCCTGAATCATTCCTACCTTGTCGTCGCCCATCATCACGGGCTTGCCCTCGTCGCTGTCACTGAATTGTGCCATAGCAACGGGATTACCACGGGATGCCTGATGGGTACTGTGGCCTTGGACTGTCAGGTCGCGGTCGAGTTCGGCGAGGAGCGTCCCCGGCCTTGTCGGATTCGGGGACGAGACGCCCCGAATCAATCACTCCCTGCAGAGATGGCGGGTATTGCGACGACCCCGCGTACTTAAGCCCAGTCCGTCCGAGGAGGGACACATGCGTGAGGACTTTCTCCTCCTGAATCCGGGGCCGGTTCCCGTGACCCGCGAGGTACGACAGGCGATGAGCGAACCCATGGTCTCGCACCGCTCCGCCGAGTTCGAGGCCGTTTACGAGCGCGCCCAAGACGCGCTCGACCACGTGTTCACCGGATCGACGCTCGACGGCGAATCGACCGCGAGCGACGGGACGAGTCTCGTCTTCAACGGCACGGCGACGATGGCGATGGAGGCCGCAGTGGCGAACCTCGTCGGAACCTTGAGCGGGCGCGGCGACGACGGCAAGGTCGTCCCGCTCGTCAACGGCAAGTTCGGGCGGCGCTTCAAGCGAATCGCCGACCGGTACGCCTCCGTGGACCCCGTGGAAGCGACGTGGGGCCACTCCCTCGACCTCGACGAAGTTCGGGAGACGGTGGACGATGAGACGGACGTGGTGACGATGGTCCACAACGAGACCAGCACGGGCCTGCTGAACCCGGTCGAGGAGGTCGGGGAAATCGCCGCGGAACACGACGCCCGCTTCGTCGTGGACGGCGTGACCTCCATCGGCGGCGACGAGTTCCGCATCGACGACTGGAACGTGGACGTGGCAGTCACCGACGCCCAGAAGTGTCTGGCGGCACCGCCGGGGACCTCCGCGATGTACGCGACCGAGGAGGCCCAAGAAGCGTTCGACGGCGACGCCGCGCCGTTCTACGAGGACTTAGACTGGCACCTCCGGAAGGCCGACTCCCACCAAACGCCGTTCACGAGCGCGGTCCCGCTGTTCCGCGGGCTGGCAATCGCCGTCGAGGATATCGTCGAGGAGGGCATGCCCGAGCGAATCGAGCGCCACCGCGAGCAGTCCAAAGCCTTCCGCGAGGCGTTCACCGCGATGGGGCTGGACCTCTTCGCCGAGCGCAACGACGCCACGGAGTACTCGAACACCCTGACGGCGGTGTCGCTCCCGACCCACACCCGCGAGGACCCCGAGGCCTTCTTCGACGCCATCGAGGAGCGCGGCGTCTCCATCTCGGGCGGACAGGCCCACCTCGGCGGGGAAATCTTCCGCGTGAGCAACATGGGCAACCTCTCCAGCGAGCAGATTCTCCGCGGGATTCGCACCATCGGCGAGGCCTTCGAGGAGACCGGCGAGGACGTGGACACTGAGGCTGGCGTCGAGGCGGCGCGCGAAGTTCTGCGGTAGGTCGCCGTAGGGGTTTCAATCCCGTGCTGGGTTTTCTGGGTTCTGCGACAAGGTCGCATCCCACGAGACGCGCTCGAAGTTCTCCGAGTTTCAATCCCGTGCTGGGTTTTCTGGGTTCTGCGACCTCGATGGAAGCGTGTGACGGGTCGCTCCTCATCATGTTTCAATCCCGTGCTGGGTTTTCTGGGTTCTGCGACCGCGTCGTTCGCGGCGGCCGCGGTACCGACTCCGAGTTTCAATCCCGTGCTGGGTTTTCTGGGTTCTGCGACCGACCAGTGGGTCCAACAGCGGGGCTTCCCCGGTCCGTTTCAATCCCGTGCTGGGTTTTCTGGGTTCTGCGACGCAACGACGTTCTGGTCGCCGACCTCGATGTGCGTCCGCGGTTTCAATCCCGTGCTGGGTTTTCTGGGTTCTGCGACAGCTGTATCGACATACAGTTTACAGATAGCTGTATACGTTTCAATCCCGTGCTGGGTTTTCTGGGTTCTGCGACAGGGAGGACGAAGCGGTTCCAGTCGTCGGTCGGACGTGGTTTCAATCCCGTGCTGGGTTTTCTGGGTTCTGCGACACGTGTTATAGTTCACCTTCTCCGGGCTGAGTCCAACGACGTTTCAATCCCGTGCTGGGTTTTCTGGGTTCTGCGACTCGTCAAGTGGCGCTCGAAGAAGATTCGCCAAGAGTTGTTTCAATCCCGTGCTGGGTTTTCTGGGTTCTGCGACAATCACCACGTAGCCGGTGACGACTGCGAGTGCCAGGTTTCAATCCCGTGCTGGGTTTTCTGGGTTCTGCGACCACGATAAGACCGGCTGGGTGATTCGGCGATTTGCAGAGTTTCAATCCCGTGCTGGGTTTTCTGGGTTCTGCGACTCGCGGCCTCGTAGAACCACTGGGCTTGCTCGATGTTTCAATCCCGTGCTGGGTTTTCTGGGTTCTGCGACGGTGGTCGAACTGGGCTTTGATGGTCGCGGCGTTCGTTTCAATCCCGTGCTGGGTTTTCTGGGTTCTGCGACGCGGCGAAGAGTACGAGCGCCTGTGGAACGACATGTTTCAATCCCGTGCTGGGTTTTCTGGGTTCTGCGACGGATTATCTCACCGTTCATCGTCCACCTCGGGACGTTTCAATCCCGTGCTGGGTTTTCTGGGTTCTGCGACTCGCGGGTCTGGGCGCGACTCATCGACACGCCCGAGTTTCAATCCCGTGCTGGGTTTTCTGGGTTCTGCGACGCGAGCGCGAACCCGGCCTCCTCGGCGAGGTCCGCGTTTCAATCCCGTGCTGGGTTTTCTGGGTTCTGCGACTGCTGTACAACCGGAAGTACATCAATCGGTCCGACCGAGTTTCAATCCCGTGCTGGGTTTTCTGGGTTCTGCGACATTTCAGGACCCTCAAGGCTTCTTCCCGGTTTTCTCCGTTTCAATCCCGTGCTGGGTTTTCTGGGTTCTGCGACAGGGGGTGAAAATCGGTCCAGAGGCCCCAAAAAGATTTCTCTTGGCGTCGTCGGCGACGCCGACTTCGTGGACCGGGGCTGTACAGAGAGTTTAAAAAGGTCCACGAAGCTACCCGCCGAACGCGCTCGCGCTTTCGGGGTCGATGCTGAGGAACGTTGGAATCGACACGGCGGCGACGGCGATTTCCAGCGCACCCGCCGCGACGAACGCCGCGAGGAAGCCGAACTCGTCGGCCACGGTCCCGCCGACGAGGATGCCCGCGAGGAAGCCAATGCTCCCGCAGGCGTTGAACCCCGCCATCGCGGTCCCGCGGCCCTCCTCGGGCGAGAGGTCCGAGACCAGCGCCATCGTCGCCGGAGCCATCAGCGCGCCGATGACGCCCACGACGACCATCCCGATGCCTGCGGTCGCCACGGTCGGGGCGAGTCCGACCCCCACCACGGCGAAGCCGTACAGCGCCGACCCCGCGACGATGGGACCGGTCCGGCCGATTCGGTCCGAGAGGAGACCGAAGGGATACTGCAGAAGCGCGAACGGCGTGAAGAACAGTCCGAGCATGACGCCCGTCGCGGCGGCGTCGAGACCGAACGCCTCCCGGAAGTAGACCGTCCCGACCAGTGCGAAAAAGCCCGCGGTGAACCGGTCCACGAACCCGAAGACGTAGGGGAGTCCGAGGAGCGGCCGGTCGGTCAGGGTCGCCAACGCGGTGCGAATCCGGCCCTCGGCGTCGGCGTCCGAGCTATCGCTGGCCGACGCGTCGCTGGCCGACGAGGGCGCGCGGTCGGGTATCGAGAGCGCGACCAGTCCGGCGACGACGAGCAGACCTCCGGCGGCGTAGAGCGGGACGAGCGGGCCGACGCCGTAGAGTTGCCCGCCGAGGGGTGCGCCGACCGCGGTGCCGAGACCGATGGCGATGCCCGCCGCGCCCATGTTCTTGCCGTGGCCGCCGGATAGGTCCATCAGCATCGTCATCGCCAGCGAGAACGCGCCGATGGTGGTCGCGCCCTGCACCGCCCGGAGCGCCAGCACCTCGCCGAACGACAGCGAGAGCGCGCCGGGGAGCGCGGCGAGCGCGACGTAGCCGACCGCCCCGCCGAGCGCGCCCGCGGCGACCAGCGGCGTCCGGCGGCCGAGTCGGTCGCTGGCCGCGCCCCAGACGCCCGCGAACGCGACGAACGCCGCGAACTCCGCGGCGAGAAACCACATGCTCGCGTCGAGCGCCGTGGTCGCGCCGACCGCCGCCACGAGGTCCGGGACCCCCGGATAGAGGAGGACCTGCGCCAGCAGGACGGCGAACACGACGGTCGCCAGTCGGATTCGGTCGCGCCTTGGAGTAGTCACTGAGACGTACGGTACTGGGAAGCGCGCGGCCTTGTAAGTCGCGGAAGCGGTCGGCGCTTCCCTCGTGACTCGACGGAGGGAGCCGAGGTTGATACTCTCGAAACGCTTATTCTGTTCCCACCGGTAGTGGGAATATGCCGAAAGTGGACTCGAAAGGCCGTATCGTTCTGCCGCAGGACCTCCGCGAACGACTCGGACTCGACCCCGGAACCGAAGTGGCCGTGCGCGAGGAGGGCGGCCGCGCGGTCGTCGAACCCGGAGAGAGCGCCGACGAGATTATTTGCGACCTCGAAACCCGAATCGAGGAAGCGGCCTCGCGCCGGGAGCGTCCGCGCTACGACGACCTAGAGGGTGAGGCCCGCGACCACCTCGAAACGATTCGGCGGCAGGCAAGCGGTTCAGGGGAGACGGGACACGATTCGGACGAGACCGCGAGCGACACGGACGACGAGACGCCGAACGGGGAGCGATGAGCGACGGCCCCTACCTGTTCGACGTTGGCGTCACCGCGCTCGCTCACGCGGGAACGCCTGTCAGTGAGACGCCGCTCTCGTACGTTCGGGAGGCTATCGCCGGAGAAATCGACGCGGTCGTCCCCTACCCGTCGCTCGTCGGTGCCCACCACGTCCTCACGTCGGTCTACGGATTCTCGAACGAGGATGCGTCGAGTCTCATGCAACGATTCATGGACGCCAATCGCGTTCACTGGTACGACGAGATGCGTGAAGAGACCGTTCGGGAAGGGTTCCAGTGGGCTGGCGATGCGAATATCGAGGGGTGGGACGGGTACTACGCCAGAGTCGCTATCGAGGAGGGCGTCGAGACGATGCTGACGCTGGACGACGACTTTCGGCGCATCGAGGGCATCTCGACCGAAGTCGTCCTCACGACCGACGAGTTCGAGCGATTGAACCGGTATCTGGACCACCGAACCTGATTCCTTACTCGCCGACCGAAATCCGCTCGCTTTCGGGGTCGATTTCGACGCGCCCGCCGACCGGTATCGGGACGCTCGGCGCGGTGTGGCCGAAGTCAACGTCGAAAACGACCGGCGCGTCCGGGTTGTACTCGCCCACGACTTCCGCAATCGTCTCGCGTTGGTCCTCGCGGTACTCGTCGCGGCCCTCCGGGCCGGGGTCCTCGAAGAGGTTGCGGGCCTTCGGGCGGCCGACGAGGAGACCCGCGAACTGCTCCAGCAGGCCGCGCTCGCCCATCCCGATGAGCGTCTGGCGCACGTCCATCGCGGATGGTAGCTCCTCGGAGGTCTCCAACAGGAGGATGCGCCCTGCCAAGTCCTCGGGTGCTGGCAGGTAGCGGTCGGTCCGCAACTGCATATCCACGATTTCGAGACAGCCGCCCCACGTCCGCCCCGAAACCGCGGTCTCCGGCCCGCGGAAGGTCCAGCCCGGATTCGGCTCCATCTCGCGGTGTTGGTCTAAGGTGTCGGGGTCGCCCCAGTCCAAGTCGTCGTCGGTGAACTCGTCGGCCGGGCGGAGGTCGCCGAAGGCGTCGAGGTCGTCGGCGAAGAACGCCGTCTCCAGATGCTCGACCGTGTAGTCGTGCATCGACCCCTGCATGGCGAGGTCGGTCAACAGCGTCCCGCCGTAAAAGGAGACGATGCCGAGGTTCCAGAGGTAGCACGCGAGGTTGGTGTTGTCGCTGATGCCGTAGAATCTGGTCGGGTTCTCCCGCAGGACTTCGGGGTTGAGGTGCTTCAGGATGCGAACTTGGTCGAACCCGCCGATGACGGTGACGACGCCCGAAATCTCGGGGTCCTCGAAGGCGTCCATCACGTCTCGGGCGCGCTCGTCGGGGTTGTCGTAGAGGTAGTCGCTGTCCTTCGTGGCGGTCGGGAACTCGACGGGTTCGAGGTCGAACTCCTCGCGGAGGCGCTCCAGTCCCAACTCGTAGACGTGGGGGTAGTCGGTCGCTCGGTTGGAACCGGGCGCGACTATCGCTACTTTGTCGCCGCGGTCCAGCGCGGGCGGGACGACGAACTCGCCGAACTCGCTCATGGCCCGCGGTTCGGTGTCGCGTTTCCTATACGTTTCGGGACTGCGGGAGCGAGTCCCACGGCGAACCCGCAGATTGATGGCAACGCTCTGCCAGTACTCGCGCATGGCCGACCCCGAACTGCTCGCTCGTCTCGACAGAATCGCCCTCCTACTTGTCGCCCTCCTCGCGGTCGAACTGCTCGAACTGTTGGACGTGGACGCGCTGTTCCTCCTGCTGGCCGGTATCGCCGTCTCCGTCTTCGGCTTCGCGTACCTCTGGGGCCGGTCGGTCGTCGGTCTTCTCTCCGAGGAGGGAGTCCGATGACCGAGGACGGCGGCGACCCGGACCGCGGCGACGACTCGAACCGCGGCGACGACCTCGACCGCCTCGAAGCGAAGGTGGACCGACTCGACGAGAGACTCGCCGGACTCGAAGCCACGCTCGACCGTCTGGCGCTCTTGGTCGGCGCGTCGCTGGTCGTGCAACTCGCGGCCCTCCTCGGCGGCGACCTGCTCTTGAACCTCCTTTTGGTCTTGCTCGCGCTCGGCTTCCTCGGTCTCGTGGTGGTCTTTCTCGTCGCGCTCGGCAAGCGTCTGTAGTCACTCGCCGACCGGCGACGCCTTCCCGACCGGCGACGCCTTCCCGACCGGCGGCACCCTCCCGACCGCGCTCGGCGTGCCGTTCTCGCCGACCGCGGGCCACCCCTCGCGCCAGCGAATCCGGTCGAGCATCAGGACCCGCCGAGGAGTGTCGGCGACCCACGCGTTCCCCCGGACGTAGGCGTGGTACAGGAGCCACCACCCGCCGCGCTCGTCGCGGACGACCGCGCAGTGGCCCGGCCCCACGAACCGGTCGCCGGAGTGGAGAATCGTCGTCCCGGTTGCGCCCGCGTCGGTCAGGGGCGCGCCCGACCGGTTTCGATACGGACCGCGTAGCTCCTCGGCGCGGCCGACCACGAGATGGTAGGTACTCTCCGCGCCGCGACAGCAGGTCCCCCGCGAGCCGAAAAAGTAGTAGTAGCCGCCGCGCTCCACGACGTAGGGCGCTTCCACGCCGTCGCCCGCTATCCGGAACGTCTCGCCCGCCACGGCGAGGCCGTCGGCGGTGAGTCGGACGCCGTAGATGCCCCGCTTGCTCCCCCAGAAGAGGTACGGTTCGTCGTCGCCGCGGACGAACAGCATCGGGTCGATGGAGTTGGGGACGCCGACCTCCTCGCTCCGGAGGAGGCCGCCCCGAGGCTCGAAGGGACCGGTCGGGTCCGAGGCGGTGGCGACGCCGACGCCGGGGTCGTCGGCCCGGAAGTCGGCGTCGGAGTAGTAGAGGAGCGTCCGCCCGTCGAGGCGGCCGACGCCGGGTGCCCAGAGACCCCGGTACCGGGACCACGGCGGTTTCTCCTCGAACGCGGGGCCGACGAACTCCCAGTCTACGAGGTTCGGCGATTCGAGAATCGGAATCAGTTCGCGGTCGGGACCCGCGTCGGGCTTCCACGGGTGGTAGGTGCCGTAGGCGTAGTAGGTGTCGCCGACGCGAAGCACGTCGGGGTCCGGGAATATCTGGTCGTGGACGGGGTTGCGGTAGGTCTCTCGTTGGGATTCTCGGGAGCGTTCGGTCTCGGCGGGGGTGGAGTCTGCTGTTCCGAACCAAGCGACTCCCGCGCTGGCGAGGAGTTCGCGCCGATTCACGCCGGGAGTATGCTACTGAATCGCAAAAAGATTCGGTCGGATTATCGGAACAGCGACGAGGACGCCGGGGACGATTCGACGGAATCGAAATCCGAAGAACAACGGAGAGCTAGCTTCAGGCTTGAGCGATGGAGTCACCGCAACCGCCCCGCACGGCACCGCGACGGCAGGCCTCGCACCTCCCCAACCTCCTCGCTCACTCGTCTCCTCCGGATACTCGTTCGCTCGTCCCTCGCGCGATGGGCGCGTCGCGGTGGGCGACGCGCCCGCACGCGCCAACGTAACAAATCGAATCTCAGTCCCGCCGTCTGCAATCCTTGCCGTAACTGAGGGTTATAACTTCGCGTAGAAATATGCGTGTAGTACATGACTGACCCCGAGGAGGCGGCCGACCAGCCCCGCTTTTCGACCCGGAGCCTCCACGCTGGCCACGGAGCCGACCCCGCGACCGGGGCGCGCGCACCGCCCATCTATCAGACGACCTCCTACGCGTTCGAGGACGCCGACCACGCCGCGGACCTCTACGCGCTGGAGGGCGACGGCGACATCTACTCGCGCATCTCGAACCCCACCGCGGAGTTTCTGGAGAAGCGACTCGCCTCGCTGGAAGGCGGCGCGGGCGCTGTCGCCACCGCGAGCGGGATGGCCGCGTTCGACGCGTTGCTCCTCGTGCTGGCCGAGCAGGGCGACAACGTGGTCTGTTCGACCGACACCTACGGCGGGACCACTGCCTATCTCAGCCACAACGCGAGCAAGCGCGGGGTCGAACCCCGGTTCGTGGACACCCTCGACTACGAGGCATACGAGGAGGCCGCGGACAACTCGACCGCGTTCGTCCACGTCGAGACGGTCGGCAACCCCTCGCTGGTGACGCCCGACTTCGAGCGCGTGGCCGAAATTGCGCACGACGCCGGGGCACCGCTCGTGGTGGACAACACCTTCGCCACGCCCTATCTCTGCCGCCCGCTCGACCACGGCGCGGACGTAGTGTGGGAGTCCACGACGAAGTGGCTCCACGGGAGCGGGACCACCGTCGGGGGCGTCCTCGTGGACGGCGGGAGTTTCGACTGGGAGGGCCACGCCGACCGGTTCCCCGAAATCGCGGGCGACAACCCCGCCTACCACGACACCGACTTCGCGCGGGACTTCCCCGACGCGCCGCTGGCGGCCGCGGCGCGCTGGCGGGCGCTCCGGAGTTTGGGCAACCAGCAGTCGCCTTTCGACGCGTGGCAGACCCTGCAAGGGCTGGAAACCCTGCCGCTCCGGATGGACCGCCACTGCGAGAACGCCGCGATTCTGGCGGAGTACCTCGCGGACCACGACGAGGTAGCGTGGGTCGCGTATCCGGGCTTGGAGAGCCACGAGACCCACGAGAACGCCAGCGAGTATCTGGACGGCGGATACGGCGGGATGATAGCGTTCGGACTGAAAGCGGGCTTCGAGGCCGGGAAGGCCTTCTGCGAGAACGTCGAGTTGGCCAGCTTTCTGGCGAACATCGGCGACGCGAAGACGCTGGTCATCCACCCCGCCAGCACGACCCACGCACAGCTCTCGCGCGACGAACAGGAGTCGGCGGGCGTCTCGCCGGACCTCGTGCGCCTCTCGGTCGGCATCGAGGACCCCGCCGACCTGCTGGCCGACGTGGAGCAGGCCATCGAGAGAGCTACGTCCCCCCGACCCGGAGAGACAGACGACACATGAACCGGACCCGCGACACCGCCGACCTCGGACGCTTCGAGTTCGAGTGCGGTCGGTCGGTCCCCCTCGAAGTCGCCTACGAGACCTACGGCGAGTACGACGGGAACAACGCCGTACTCGTCTGTCACGCCCTGACCGGAAGCGCGCACGTTACCGGCCCGAAGCGCGGCGACACCGACGGACAGGCCGCGGCGTGGTGGAGCGACGTGGTGGGGCCGGGGAAGGCCATCGACACTCGGAAGTACTTCGTCGTCTGCGCGAACGTGCCGGGGTCCTGTTACGGGACGACCGGTCCGGCCAGCGAGGACCCCGAGACCGGCGAGGCGTACGGCACCGACTTCCCGGCCGTGACGGTCGGCGACTGGACGCGAGCGCAGGCGAAACTCTTGGACCTCCTCGGGGTCGGCCCGCTCCACGCCGTCGTCGGCGGGAGCGTCGGCGGCATGAACGTCTTGGAGTGGGCCAAGCGCTACCCCGAGCGCGTCGATAGGGTGGCCCCGATAGCCACCGCGGCGCGGCTCGACCCCCAGATGCTCGCCATCGACAGCATCGCGCGGCGAGCCATCACGACCGACCCGAACTGGAACGGCGGCGACTACCACGGCACCGACGACGAGGGCGACCGACGGCCGAAACCCACAGACGGCCTCGCGGTCGCCCGCCAGTTGGGCCACGTCGGCTACCTCTCGAAGGACTCGATGGACCGGAAGTTCGGCCGCCGGTCGGCGGGCCGGGCCGCGATGGCAGAGGCCTTCGCGCCCGACGACCCCGCGGGCGACTTCTTCCCCTACCGGGAGGTCGAGTCGTACCTCGACTATCAGGCCGAGAAGTTCGTGGAACGCTTCGACGCGACCAGCTACCTCTACCTGACGCGGGCGATGGACCACTACGACCTCTCGTCGGGCTACGACTCGGACGCCGACGCGCTCGCCGGGTTCTCGGGCGAGGCGCTGGTCGTCAGTTTCACCGGCGACTGGCACTTCACGGTCGAACAAGCCGACCTCCTCGCGGAGGCCTTCGAGACGGCGGGCATCGACGCGGCCCACCACGTCGTGGAGAGCGACCACGGCCACGACGCCTTCCTCGTGGAACCCGAGGAGGTCGGGCCGCCGCTCCGGGACTTCCTCGACGCGGGCGTCGAGGGCCGGGCGGTCAGCGACGCCGACGAGCGGGAGTTCGCGCCGGTCCACGCGAGCCTCTTCGGAAAGTGAGCGGTCGGCGAACTTCCGGAATCGGCCGTGGGACCTGTCGGACCGCGTTAAGCCGTCGTTGACGGCGATTAAGGCGAGCGCGAGCAGGTTCGCGCCCCGACTGCTTCGATTAACGTACTGATGTGTTCGGGGTAGCGTCCGGCGGCCGGTCGTTAGCGTCTCGATTGGTCCGGGTTAGTATCTCGGTGGGGAATCGGGGGTCCACGTTAGCGTCTCGGTGGGCCGCAAACCTTGATACGGCACGACGTTGTGCCTCTGGTCGATGTGGCGAACACTGTTCGTCGCTGCCCTCCTCGTGCTGTCGGGGTGCGCCACTCACGCGCCCGGCACCGAGGCGGACGCCGACCGGTCGGCGACCCATCGGGCGCTCACGCCCGAGGAGACGCCCGACCGGCCGAATCCGTGGGGGGAAGGGGAGCTGACGGTCGCTATCAACAACACCGCGAACGAATCGCGGGAGTTCCGGCCGCTGGTGTCCGACGCGCTGGATTTCTGGGCGTCGAACAGCACGCGCTTCGCCGGGTTCTCGCTGAACTACGAACTGGTCCCGAACGCGTCGAACCCCGACATCGTCGTGGAGTTCGTCGAGTCCATCGAGTCGTGCGCCAACGTCAGCGACCCGGCGGGGTGCGCGCCGTACGTGACCGCTGGCGGGCAGGTCTCCCGTCCCGTCTCCATCGAGGTGGTCGGCTCCTACGACAACTCCTCGACGCTCCTCATCCTGAAACACGAACTCGGTCACACGCTCGGGCTGAACCACTCCGCCGAACCGCAGTCGGTCATGGCTCCGACCTCGCAACTCCGGACGCTCCCGCGGCCCAACGCCACCGAGCGCGACCTGCCGTGGACCGACGCTAACTTCTCGGTCTACCTCGACGCGGCCCGGACCGACGACCCCGAGGAGACCCGCGAGCAGGTTCGCCGCGCGCTCGACTACTACGCCGACGGCGCGAACGGGACCGTCCCCGAGAACGCCTCCTTCTCGTTCACGGAGAATCGCTCGGCCGCGGATGTCGTCGTGGCGTTCACCGAGGACCTGCCCTGCCGGACCGGCGACAGCGGTTCCTGCGGTCGGGTCCGGGGCAACGACCCGGACGGCGACGGCGCGCTCGAACGTTACGACCACCTCCGGGTCACGCTGAGCGACATCGACACCGCGGCGGTCGGCTGGCACGTCGGCTACTGGCTCGGCTACGGGTTCGGCTTCGAGGAGGACCCCGACTGGCCCGCGCCGTTCCGGAACGCGACCTACGAGGACCGACGCGAGGCGTGGTGGAAGTAACTCGCGTGTCAGTCCCGAGAGAGTTCGATTTCCGCCTCGCCGCCGGGCGCGGCCCCGGCCGCGAGCGTGCCCGCGACCGCGTAGGCGGTTCCGCAGGCGAGCGCGGCCCCGACGCCAAGAAGCGCATCGTAGCGTGCGGCCGCGCCCGGCGGGAGCCACCGCGCACCGGTCGCCAGCAGGTAGTTGACCGGCCAGAGCGCGCCCTCTGGCGTTCCGGGTTGGAGCGACCACCAGACCGCGACCGCGAGCGCCGCGCCGCCGAGCAGTCCCGCGAGGAGACCGTGACGAACGCGCTCGTGCCACGCCCCGACTCCGCGCCCGGCGAGGTAGCCGCCGACGAGACCGCCAGCGAGGACTCCGGCGAACGCTGGCCAGCGCGCGCCCTCCGGAAGCGCGGTGGCGGCCGCGACGAACGCGATAGCGGCGTCGATGGTCGCGCCGACGAGGACGGCTCTCCGGTTCACGTCGGACCTTGGGCGCGGCGCAGGGAAAAGCGTGAACACTTTTTTCAGAAATCGAACCGAACACTCGCGTATGAATCCGAGAAGTCAGTCGAAACCGGCGCAGGTGGTCGGTCTCCTCGTAGCCGCCGTCGCGGTCGTCGGCTACGTCGGGTTCGGGTGGCGGTTCGGCGGCGAGTCGAGTCCGGTCGCGGTGGGTCTCGCGCTGGTCGCGGTCGTCGCCGCGGCGTACTTCACGGTTCGCGGCGAGTGAGACCGGCGAGAGGACGGCGAGTACTCACTCCTCGAAGCCCTCTTCCCACCGGAAAGTTCCAGTCCGACCGTTTTCGTCGTCGGGTATCCTCGTCGCTTCGCTCACTGCGGACACCCCTCCTCGAAAAACGTCGATGAAAAGCCCCGCTCGCTCCGCCGTCGCTCGCTCGCAAAATCTGGACCGAGAGGTGAACGATTACTCCTCGAAGCCCTCTTCCCACCGGAACGTGCCGTCGCGCTGGACGACCTCGCCGTCTATCTCCATCCGGGAGTCCTCGCTCATATCCGTAATCATGTCCACGTGGACCGCGCTCTGGTTGCCCTGCTGGCCCTCGGGGAGACACGACGAGTAGGCACGGCCGACCGCGAGGTGAACCGTATCGCCCATCTTCTCGTCGAAGAGGATGGAGTCGGTGAACCGGTCGATGCCCCGATTCATCCCGATTCCCAACTCGCCGAGTCGCTTCGCGCCCTCGTCGGTCGTCAGGATGTCTTCGAGCGCCCGTTCGCCCACCTCGGCCGACCAGTCCACGACCTCGCCCTCCTCGAAGGTGAGGTGAACGTCGCGGATGCGCGCGCCGTCGTGAGTCATCGGCACGTCGAAGTAGACCTCGCCCTCGGTGGCCTCGGGGGCGGTGAACACCTCGCCGCTCGGGAGGTTGTGCGAGTCGTAGGCGACCGAGGCGGCGCTGTTGACCGCGGTTCGCTCCTCGATGGACATCGTGAGGTCGGTCTCCTCTTTGACGAGTCGGACCTCGCTCCCCTCGTCGATCAGGTCCTTCATGTTCGCCATCTCGTCGGCGAGGCTCTCCCAGTCCCGGAGGATGGCGTCGTACACGAAGTCCTTGTACTCGCCGTACCCCATCCCGGCGTTCTGGGCGTGGGCGCGGGTCGGGTGCATGGTCGAGACCCAGTCGGTGTCCATCGTCCGAGCCTTGATTTCGGTCCGGGACTTCTTGTACGCGGCGCGGTTCTCGCCGGGCACGGCCCCCTTCGCGGCGGTGTTGCGCTTGGCCCGGAGCGAGAGGACCACGTCGGCGTTCTCCAGCATCGACAACTCGAAGTCGGGGTTCGGGTCGAAGTCGCCGTCGTGGCTCCGGACGAAGGCTGACTCCACCTCGTCGGAGACGTACGTCGCGAGGTAGTTCGCGCCGCGCTCGCCCAGTTTCTCGGCGACTGCGACCGCGAGGTCGTGTGCGCCCTCGTCAACCCGGACGACCACGTCGTCGCCCTCCTCGACGCGGGCGCTCCAATCGACCAACACCTCGGCGTGTTCGGCAATTCGCTGGTCCATGTCGTGTCCGGTTGGTGCGTCGGGGGCAAAACGGCGACGGTTCCGGGTGGGTTTCGATTACGCGCGAAAATGGGGACCGGTCAACTCGGCACCGCGCCGGGTCGAGACTGCCCGTGGTCCAGCGGGTCCTCGATTTCGCCCATCACAGCTTCGAGCGCGTCGGTCGCGGTCAACAGGCCGACCACCTCGCCCTCCGAGAGGACGAGCGCGAGTTCCTGACTCTCGGCTTGGAACTGGTCGATGGCGTCGCTGACGGTCGTGTCGGCCGAGACGGTCATCGGCGGGGCGGCCACGTCCGCCAGCGTGGTCTCCCCGTCGCGCAACTCGTCGATGTTGTCGAGGACCGCTGGCACGTAGACGACGCCGAGGAAGTCCTCTTCGTCGCTTCCGACGAGGGGATAGCGAGTGTGGGGCGACGACGACATGCGGTCGAGGTTCTCCTCCATCGAGTCCTCGGTCGAGAGGTAGATTACGTCGTCGTCCTCGACCATCACCGACTCGACGGCCTTGTCCCCCGCGGCGAGCGCGCTCAGCACCTCGTCGTGGCGCTCGTCGGAGAGTTCGCCCCGCTCCAGCACCGAGTTCAGCCTGTTGTGGAGTTGCGCGCGGGTCTCGATGGCGTCCTCCTCGGCTTCGAGCCACGCGCCGGTCATCTCGACGCCGAACAGCCTGAGCGTCCACTTCGCGACCCAGTCTCCGAGCGTAATGAGCGGGGAGATGACCACGTAGAACCAGTACAGCGGCGTGGCACCGTATCTGCAGACGAACCGGGACCGCTCGACGCCGAGGTACGTCGGGGTCTGCTCGCCGTGCGTGAGGTGGATGAGGTTGATGATGGCGTACGCGATGATCGCCCCCGCTCCTATCGTCGCGAGCGTCGTGCCAGCGAACAGCGGCGCGAACAACGCCGCCAGTGCGGGTTCGGCGACGATACCGACCGCGATGCTCGACGCCGTGATACCGACTTGACACGTCGTCAGGTACAGTTCGAGGTCCTGCGTCATCTCCCACGCCCGTTCGAGCCGGGAGTCGCCGTCCACGAACTCGCTCTCGGTGAACTGGCGGGCGCGCGTCAGCGCGAACTCGATGGCGACGAAAAAGCCGTTCGCCAGAATGAGCAACAGTCCCGCGAGTAACCGAAGACCGATTTGAGCCGTACCCATCGATGCTGACATCGGCGCGAGATTGGCATGCCAGCAATTAGAAAGTTGTGGCTTCGATACGTGATTTAAATACTAACATCACGCTCTGACACTGAGTTCGGTTTTTCCTGTCGAATCGAGCGCCGCCGTGGAGAACCACCGTTATTACGCTCCGGGCGCAACTCGTCGTACAGATGCGAATTCGCGACCTCGACGATTTGGACAAGCAGATAGTTTACGCGCTCCAAGCCGAGGCGCGACACACGTCGTCGAGCGACATCGCCGAGCAACTCGACGTGTCGGCCAGCACCGTCCGGAACCGGATCCAGCAACTCGAAGCCGACGGCGTGATTCGGGGGTACCACGCCGACGTGGACTACGAACGGGCGGGGTTCCAACTGTTCACGCTCATCGTCTGCACCGCGCCGATTCCCGAGCGCGAGGAGCTAGCCGAGCGCGCGGTCGAAGTCTCGGGCGTGGTGGAGGTCCAAGAGGTGATGACCGGCGAGGGCAACGTCCTCGTGCGCGCGGTCGGCGCGGACGGCGACGACCTGAGTCGCATCGGCGAGGAGCTAGACGAACTGGGTCTCAAAGTGACGGGCGAAGACATCGTCCGGAACACGCACCGCCACCCCTACCACCGGTTCGAGAACGGCGGGACGGACGACGAGAAAGACGACGAGTGAGGAGTCGGTTTCAGGGGAAGACGAGCGCGGTCGCGTGGTCGGTCTCCAGCACTTCGACCTCCTCGCCGCTCTCGGCGCGGTACTCCTCTTCGATTTCGACGGCGTCGCCGTCGATGGTGACCTCCTCGTCGTCCACCGTGAGGGTTATCTCGCCCTCTATCTCCTTCTGATTCTTGAGTTGGTTCAGGTCGGCCGATTCGAGCGCGGCGACGACCTGTCCGGCCTTGTCGCGGAACTGCGGGCCGATCTGGCTGTGGTCGGGGTCCACGCCGACCGGGACGAGTTCGACGCTCGGCTGGCCCGCTTCGAGGTAGACCGGCGCGTTGACCGCCTCGCTCAGGTCGTAGGTGTCCCAGCCGCGGCCGAGGTCCGAGTAGACCTCGATGCGGTCGAGTTCGGCGTTGAGCGCCATCCCGGCGTCGGACTTCCACGCACGAATCTCGCTGGCGACCTCCGCGATGAGGTCCCCGCGCTCCTCGGCCTCGGGGTCCGAGAACTCGATGTCGGGCCACGCGGCGGCGTGGACGCTCCCCTCGGTGCCGGGGAGGTGGTCGTAGAGTTCTTCGGCGAAGTGCGGCGAGAACGGCGAGAGCATCCGGACCGACGCCGAGACCGCGGTGTACAGCGCCTTGCGAGCGGCGTCGCGCTCGCCGGGCCGCCCCTCGTAGAGGCGTCCCTTGACGAGTTCGAGGTAGTCGTCGGCGAGGTCGTTCCAGACGAACTCCCGGAGTTTGCGGAGCGCGGCGTCGAAGCGGTAGGCCGCCATGTCGTCCTCGACAGCCTCGACGGTCCGCGAGAGCTTCGTCAGAATCCACTTGTCGGCGTCGCGGTACGCCGGAGCGTCGATGTCGGGGGTGTCCTCGTCCAGATGCTCGGCGGAGAACTGGAAGATGTTCCAGAACTTCGTGAGGAACCGGGAGGCCGACTTGACCTCCTTCCACTGGAACTGGATGTCGCTACCGGGCTGGCCGCCGAGCGCGAGGGCCTGTCGCACCGAGTCGGCGCTGTACTCGTCGATGGCCTCCTCGGGACCGACCGCGTTGCCCCGCGACTTGCTCATCTTGTGGCCGTCGTCGCCGAAGACCATGCCGTTGACCAGCGACTCCTCCCACGGAATCTCGTCTTCGAGCGCAGTGACCCGCAGGAGCGTGTAGAACGCCCACGTCCGGATGATGTCGTGGCCCTGCTCGCGGAGCGTGGTCGGGGTGAACTCCTCGTCGGGCCAGCCCTGAACGTGCATCGGCGAGATGGACGAGTCCATCCACGTGTCCATCACGTCGGTCTCGCCCTCCCAGTCGGTTCCACCGCACTCGGGACAGGCGTCGATTTCGGGGACGGTCTCGGTGGGTTCGACGGGTAGTTCGCCGATTTCGGCGGTGTGGATGTACTCACAGTCGTCGTTCCCGCAGAACCACGCGGGGATTGGCGTGGCGAACACGCGCTGTCGGGAGATAACCCAGTCCCACTCCATCCCCTCGGTCCAGTCTTCGAGACGGTCGTACATGTGGTCGGGAATCCACTCGACCTGCTCGGCCTTCTCTAAAATCTCGTCTTGGCGGACCTCCACGAACCACTGCTCCTTGCTCAGGATTTCGATGGGGGTGTCACAGCGCCAGCACGCGCCGACCGACTGGTCGGTCGGTTCGGTGTCTTGGAGGTAGCCCTCGTCGTCCAAGTCCTCGGCGATGGTCTCCTTGGCGTCCGCGATGGCCATGCCCTCGTACTCCCCAGCGAGTTCGCCGAGACGGCCGTCCTCGGTGAAGACGGGGCGCAGGTCGAGGTCGTGTTCGGCCCACCAGTCCACGTCCTGCTTGTCGCCGAAGGTACAAATCATGACCGCGCCGGTCCCGAAGTCGCCGTCCACGTCGTCGTCGGCCAGCAGTTCGACCTCTTGGCCGAACAGCGGGACCTCGAAGGTGTCGCCGATGCGCTCGGCGTACCGTTCGTCGTCGGGGCTGACCGCCATCCCGACGCAGGCCGCCAGCAGTTCGGGCCGCGTGGTGGCGATTTCGATGTCGTCGTTCTCGACGCCGGGGAAGGTGATGTAGTGGAGCGTCCCCTCGCGGTCGACGTTCTCGACTTCGGCGTCCGCAATCGCAGTCTCGCACCGCGGACACCAGTTGACGGGGTGTTCGTCGCGGTAGATGTAGTCGTCTTCGTCGTCCTCGTCGGACATCTCCACGAACGACCGCTGGGTCTTCTCCCAGTAGTCGGCGTCCATCGTGCGGTACTCCGCCGACCAGTCCTGTGAGAATCCGAGCGACTGCATCGTCTCTTTCATCCCGTCGATGCGGTCCTCGGTGTACTCGACACAGAGGTCCCGGAACTCCTCGCGGGGCACGTCGGTCCGGTGGATGTCCTCTTCCTCCTCGACTTTGACCTCGGTCGGCAGGCCGTGACAGTCCCAGCCCTGCGGGAACAGCACGCTATCGCCGATGAGTCGGTGGAACCGCGCGGCGAAGTCCATGTAACTCCAGCCCAGCGCGTGGCCGAGGTGGAGTTGCCCGGTCGGGTACGGCGGCGGGGTGTCCACGACGTAGTCCGGTTCGCCCTCGGGGTTGTAGACCTCGGAACCGCGCCACTCCTCTTGCCACTTCGGTTCGACTTCTTCTGGGTCGTAACTGTCGGGAACGTCTGTCATAGTGTGGGTGTAGCTGACTCTGTCGGGGGAGTAGTCCTCGGAGAAAGACGCGCCGCTGCGCTGGACAGTTCAACGTACTACCGACGCAGTCAGCCTCATACGTTACAGGAACGGACGGGTACTGATAAAGGTTCTCGTCTGTTTGCGGGAGGTTCAGGCTGATACTCCCTACTTGTCGCTGTCGAACGATTGATTAGCTACCGACATCGGAATATAATTACTGAATGACGACATTTGTGACGTGGAACTGTAACATGGCGTTCCGGAAGAAGCGCGACCAGATACTCCGATACGACCCGGACGTACTCGTGATTCAGGAGTGCGAAAATCCGGCGACGAGAGGCGACTGGTCCGCGTTCTCGGACTGGGTGTGGGTCGGGGAGAACGACGACAAGGGTCTCGGTGTCTTCGCCAGAAACGGAATTACGGTCGAACTGGCAGACGACGACGTAACCGAAAGCCGATACGTCGTGCCGGTGGAAGTAGACGGAGCGAGGAATCTCCTCGCGGTCTGGGCGATGAACGACGAAACCGAGCCGAGAAAACGCTACATCGGACAGGTCTACACCGCTCTCCGCCAGTACCGCGACTTCGTGAACTTGGACACCATCGTCGCTGGCGATTTCAACTGGAACGTCGAATGGGACGAGTCGCCGAAAAGCCCGCTCTGCGGAAACTTCGAGCAAACCGTGAAAATCCTGAACGAAATCGGATTGGAGAGCGTCTATCACAGCCGAACAGGTGCCGAGTTCGGGGAGGATGATGACCCGACGTTTTTCATGCACAAGAAGAGAGTAAGAAATTATCATATTGGCTATATTTTCGTCTCGGAGGGTGTGAGTGAATCGGTCCGAGAGTACACCGTCGGAACCTACGACAAGTGGATAGACGCCAGCGATCACATGCCAACTATCGTCCGATTCGATACGAGGTGAATCGCAAAGTTCTCGGGCGTGTTCGGACGCGAAATCCGCGGATAAATGCTGCCTTGGCAAGTGGCTTGCTGGATTCGAAGCACCGGTCTCCGATATACTTAATACGTATGTGGCCCGTACGTATCGGGTACACAATCGGTACGTAGTCCAAGAGCGACCACCGCCACACGAAACGGCGTGTGTTCACGCTACGGCTACCCATTTGGTGATATTATGAAAGAAAAAGCCCTCGAAATCATGCAGCAGGATGTCGAAGAGAATCGCGCTGCATACCTCAAGATGGCCGAAGCCGAATCCATCGACAGTAACGACCGATAGCTACTGTTTTCATCTTTGTTCGCGTGCGGCGTTGAGCGCACGCCCCAACCGCTCAGTCGAATGAGTATGGCTTCTGTTGGATTCTACGTCCAAGAAGAGGTGCCGGAAGTGGCGGTGCCACACATGGTAGAGTTCGTCTTTCTTCCACAGCGTATCGAACTGGACACTGACGACGAAGTTACGGACGAACTTCGCTTTGAGTACCGTCCGGTCAATTCCACGTCCGGGCCACTCGCTCGGTAGCGGAATCTCGTTTAGATACAGCAACGCTCGAAGACTTCCGATTGCAGTTCGGTGATTTGCGTCCGGGAAGAAATGGAGCCCCGAGATAGCTCGCACCCAGTGAGCGCACTGTTGCACCAGCGGTTCGTGGCGTGGAAGTTCGCGGAGTACACGGTTGAGGTCGCTCTCCGAGACGTTTCCGATACGCCGTTCCGTGACCTGTCGTGACTCTCTGACTAATCCGTACTGGTGTGACTCGTCCTCGTACCGCTCGAAATTGAACGCAATAATCGTCTCGGCGTCGATACCACTTACGTCGGTGATTCGTTCGTCGCGCTCTCGCCATTGGGGTGCGATTCGTGAGGCCTCGACGGCTATATCGTCGTCATCTTCGGGAAGGTCGAGTTCACCTGCCACGTATTCGCGACCTCGGTCGGTCAACTCGTACACGTCGTGAGTGGTCGGTCGGAGAAGTCCGCAGTCACAGAGTTCTCGGCATTGTATTCGGATGACGCTCTCACGCCTGCGGCTTTCCGCGATGGCGCGCGGAGAAGCGGGACCGGAATTAGACAGCCATTCCAATAGTTCGCGGTACGTGAGGAACGCCTGCTCCGAAGAATTCATTACAACTACTAACCCGACCAACTGTTTAAATAATTTTGACATTGGTTGGGCTGACAGCTATCGCTCTACGACTACCGCGAAACCGCAACCCCTACCTTCGCCCCCGAACCACCCTCTCCCATGCAACTGGGCGTCATCGGACTGGGCCGGATGGGCCGCATCGTCGTAGACCGAGTACTCGACGCGGGACACGACGTGGTGGCCTTCGACTTGGACGAGGAGGCCGTCTCCTCGGCCGCCGAAGCGGGCGCGACCCCCGCCGACTCGGTGGTGGACCTCGCGGAGAAACTCGGCGACGAGAAGCGCATCTGGCTGATGGTCCCCGCCGGGGAGGCCGTGGACGCCGCGCTGGACGACCTCGAAGCCCACCTGACCGACGAGGATGTCGTCGTAGACGGCGGCAACTCCCACTTCGAGGACTCGACGCGCCGAGCGGAATCGACCCCCGCGGCGTACCTCGACTGCGGGACCTCAGGCGGACCGGCGGGCGCGGAACTGGGCTTCTCGCTAATGGTCGGCGGGCCGGAGTGGGCCTACGACGAGATGACCCCCGTCTTCGACGCGGTGGCGACCGGTCCGGCGGGCCACGACCGGATGGGTCCTGCGGGGTCGGGCCACTACGTGAAGATGGTCCACAACGGCGTCGAGTACGCGCTGATGCAGGCCTACGGCGAGGGGTTCGAGTTGCTCGCGGAGGGCCAGTACGACCTCGATTTGGAGGCGGTCGCCCGGACGTGGAACAACGGCGCGGTGATTCGCTCGTGGCTCCTCGAACTCTGCGAGGAGGCCTTCGCCGAGGAGGGCACCGACCTCGGGGACGTGGACGACTACGTGGCCGGTGGCTCCACGGGGACGTGGACGGTGCAGGAGGCGTTGGAACAGGAGGTACCGGTGCCGCTCATCTATCAGGCGCTCGGCGAGCGGTTCGGGTCGCGGGCGCGTGACGACGGTCGGTTCTCCCGGCGACTGGCGAACCGACTCCGCTACGGGTTCGGTCGCCACGAGGTCGCGCGACGCGAAGAGTAACTTCCTAAAGTAGCGAAACCGGTGTAGCGCCGAGTTTCACGTCCCGAGTGGCGTCGCCGTGAGTAGCGAGCAGACCGGCGAATCGCAATCGAATCGGGTTAAAGTTAGATTTCCTTCGAAAAATACTATGTGTGAGTGGAAATATCTTACATCCGGAGGTGAACGAGATGATAGACATCTTCCCGCGTAACCCGTACATCTGCATCCATCCCTGCACGCCGTGAGCGACACCCGTGCGAACAGTGCGCCAACCGACTTTCCCCCGATTCCGCGTTCGATACACGGTAGGCTCCTCTCTATCACGTTGATAGAACCCTGTAGACACGCTAAAACTCACTGAACGTCTCCGTGGCCCACACACGTTTCGTTCTTGAGAAACCTTCGTGCGGTAGTTCTATGCTATCGTGGCACACACTGGCGTCGCCTTGATACTCGTCGGACGCCAACGAGACCGATATGTCCGCGCCCGTCTCGCTCTACTTCAGCGACTTCGCGGACGAACGCGGGCGGGTGGACTACTACTGGTCGCGCCTGCGGTCGCTCGACGTGCCGGTCCCCGAGACGACGTTCGTGTCGCTCGAATCGACCGAGGAGGGCTACCGATGGGACACCGACGAGATACTGGCGTTCATGGCCGACCGCGACCGCCACCGGGCGTTCGTCCGGACGCAGTACAAGGCCGCGACGGTCCGCCTCCGCGAGGGGTCGTTCGTGTCGCGGCGGGACGCCGACGCCGTAGACCGGACCGTCGCGTCGCTCCTGAACCAGAACGACGAACAGGGCTGGCCCCACGGCGACAGCCTCGTCGTCCGGGAGTGGCTGGACCTCGACTTCTGTCGGTTCCCGAGCCACTCGTGTCACCCCTCGGTCCGGTTCTTCGTGGACGATGGCGGACTTCTCGGCGGGACGCCGTGTCGCCCGGACGCCTCCGAGATGGTTTGTGCGGGCCGCTACGAGTACGTCGCGCCGATTCTGGAAGGCGTGTCGTTCGAGACGCCGCGCCGGTACGCCGAGCGAATCGCCGCCGAGTTCTCGGAGGCGACGTGGGGCGTCGATTTCGTCCTCGACGCGCGCGGCGACTGGTACTGCACCGAGTTCAACTTCAACGGCGTCTACTGGAACCGACTCGAAGAGCGATGGTGGGACATGTGCGGACAGGGCGACTTCGAACCGCTCGGGCCGACCGAACTCCACTCGGCCGCGCTGTGGGGTCTCCGGCCCGCGTCGGCCGACGACGACCGCGACCGCTGGTGGTGACGGTCAGGACTCGTCGCTTCGGTGAATCGCTCCCCGCGTGTCGTACTCGATGGTTGTCGCCACCTCCTCGGCGACCTCCTCGCCGCAGAGCCGCGCGACCAGATGGAGCGCCAAGTCGAGTCCGGAAGTCACACCGCCCGCGGTCAGCACGTCGCCGTCGTCCACCACGCGGGCGTCCACGACTTCGGCGTCGGTCGCTTCGAGGTCGTCGCGTGCGCTCGCGTGCGTGACCGCGGGCCGACCGTCCAGCACACCGGCCTCGGCCAGCAACATCCCGCCGGTACAGACTGCGGCGAGTTCGACCCCGCGCTCGTGGAGCGCCGCGAGCGCGCGGGGCAGGTCGCCCTTCTCGGCCTCGCCCCACGCGCTCGCGTCCGCCCGGTCGTTCCACCCGCCGCCGGGCACGACCACGAGGTCCGGGTCGGCGTCGCCGAGGAGTCCGTCCACTTCGATTCGGAGGCCGTGGCTCGCGGTGACGGTCTCGTCGGCGTCGAGCGCGCGCAGGCTCACGTCGAGGTCACAGCCCCGAGCCGCGGCGTTCGAGAACACTTCGTAGGGTGCGACCGCGTCCAGTTCGTCGAAGCCGTCGTAGACGACGACCGCGATTTCGGTTGCCATGCCGGAGGCTCACAGCGAGCGAGTAAAAGCGTGTCCTCGCGGACGGTCGGCGTTCGGACGCCGACCCCGGTGATGGGTCGTACTGACGGTGTGTCCCGATTCGCACCGAACGTGTCTCTCGATTGATGAGCGGGGGAAACCGCTATTTGGGTCGGATGCCTCTCTACGTCAATGGCAACCGAAGCCACGTTCGAGGTGGATTCGGACCAGTTCCCGCTCGGAACCGTCTTCGAGAATCATCCGGACGTGACCGTCCAGTTGGAACGACTGGTGCCCGCCGAGGACGCGATCATCCCCTACGTCTGGGTCCGCGGCGTCGACGGCGACGGTCTCGACGCGGCGTTCGAGTCCCATCCGGGGGTTCGACGCGCCCGACTCGTCGACAGCGTGGACGACGACTCCCTCCTGAAAGTCGAGTGGGACCCCGACTCCGAGGGGTTCCTCCGGACGCTCGCGGAGACCGATCTGCTCCTGCTCAGCGCCACGGGGAACGAAACGAACTGGACGTTCGAGATTCGCGGCGACGACCACGGGGACGTGGCCGCCTTCGAGGAGACCTGCCGAAGCCGAGGCATCGACCTGCGGTTAACCGCGGTCCACGCGCTGACGCCGATGGACGGCGACGGCGACTACGGGCTGACCGACGCCCAGCGCGAGGCGTTGGAACTCGCCTACGAGCGGGGCTACTTCGACTCGCCCCGGCAGGTGACGCTGGCCGAAATCGCCGCGGAACTCAACATCTCCCAACAGGCGCTCGCCGCCCGAATCCGACGCGGGACCCGGAGTCTCCTCGGTGAAACGATCACGAAGTAGCCGACCTACTTAAAAAACCGTTGTATAATCAAACGTCAGGATGAATCTCGCGCCCTGCGTACTACCGGGAGTACCCGATTATGCGTGGCAACGACGACGGCGTTCGGCAGGACGGGCGAGACGACGAGCATTCGACTCACTCTGCGGGGTTGGCGGAAGACTCTCCCCATCGAGTTTCGTACGACACTCCCGCCAAGCGCCCGAGTCAGGCGGTCGTGGAGGCCGTCTCGGAAGTAACGGACACCAACCTCACCGACATCGGCCCGCTGTACTCGGCCATCGACCCGGAGGCGCTCGACAAACTGTTCCGACGCGACGACGGCCGAGGAGCGCCGACCGGCCGAGTCACCTTCGCGCTCGACGGCCACGAGGTGACGGTCCGGAGCGGGGGTGTCGTGGAGGTCCGCGCCGACGGCGACGACGAGTGACGAGCGGCGACGGACGGTGAGGACCGACGGCGAATCCCGGTAGCGACCCCCGCTGTCGGCTGGCAATCACAATGCTGTTAAACCACCCTTCCGTAGCCCCACGCATGGTAGACGCACTGGGTCTGGGACTCGGGCTAACGCTCGTCCTCATCGTGGTGGCTCTCCACTACTCCGAGGGCACCGAGTGGCGAACCCCCGACGACATCTCTCAAGAGGTACTCGAACGCCGGGCCGAGACCGTGCCGGAGACCGACTTCCCCGAGCCGATGAACCGCTCCATCGGCGGCGGTGGCGGCGCGGTCGCGGTCGGCGGCGGTGCCGAAGGTGAACTCGAAGGCGAGGACGACGAGGAGGCGGGCTTCGACCCGGCGGCCATCTCCGACGACGAAGTCGAGTACTTCGACGTGGAGTACGTCAACGAGGGCGAGACCGTCGAAGTGGCCAACAACGAGACGCTCCTCGAAGCGGGCGAAGACGAGGGCTGGGACCTGCCCTACGCGTGTCGGCAGGGTCAGTGTCTCTCGTGCGGTGGCAAGGTACAGGACGGTGACGCACACGATTACGTCCGCCACAGCAACAACGAGACGCTCGGCGAGGACGAGGTCGAGAAGGGGTACGTTCTGACGTGTACCGCCTACCCGACCGACGACCTCGCGCTCGAAACGAACGAGACGCCCTGAGACGCCGGTCGCAGTGTACTCGCGTTCCGAACGGGAGCCGCGATCTCTTTTCCGGACGACGGCGTACAATTTCAACCCGAAGCATTAAAATCCTAAGGGGTATTGAGGTTGGACCGTGGCATCGGAATCCGACGACATCACCGAGGGTGGACTGGTCCGTCCCCTCTTCCATCTGGCGTGGCCCATCGTGGTCACGCAGTTGTTACAGGTCGCCTACAACGTGGGCGACGCCTTCTGGTTGGGGCGCTACTCCGCGAACGCGGTCGGCGCGGTGAGCCTCGCGTTTCCCATCATCTTCTTCTTCATCGCGTTCGGCGGCGGGTTCAACGTCGCGGGAAGCACGCTGGTCGCCCAGTACATGGGTGCCGACAGCGACGGGTCGGCCGGAAAGGTCGCGGGCCAGACCCTCGGATTCGTCGTCCTCGTCGGGACGGTGCTGAGCGTCGTGGGTCACTTCGGCTCCGGACCGATGCTGTCGCTGTTCCCGAGCGACGCCGCCACCGCCGACGAGGTGGTTCCGCTGGCGGCCGACTACATGGAGATATTCTTCCTCGGACTCCCGTTCATGTTCGGCTTTCTGGCGTTCTCTGCGCTCCTGCGGGGGTACGGCGACACCCGGACGCCGATGCGCGTCATGGCGCTGACGGTGGTCCTGAACATCGTGTTGGACCCACTGCTGGTCTTCGGGGTCGGCCCGATTCCGGCGCTCGGCATCGAGACCGCCCTCGTCCCCGAGTTGGGCATCGAGGGTGCGGCAATCGCGACGCTCGTCGCCCGCGCGGTCGGCGGTATCGTCGGCGTCTACGTGCTGTTCTTCACGACCACCGGACCGGATGTCCACCTCGGCCACCTCGCGCCGGACCTCGGCTACGTCGAGGACATCGTACGCATCGGGATTCCGTCGGCGCTCGAACAGTCTGCTGGCGCGCTCGCGATGGTGATGCTGACGGTGATGATAGTCACCTTCGAACCGTCGGTCATCGCGGCCTACGGCCTCGGGAACCGACTCATCTCGCTGGTCTTCCTCCCGGCGGTCGGTCTCGGCAAGGCGACCAACACCGTGGTCGGCCAGAACCTCGGCGCTGGCAACGCCGACCGGGCCGAGAAGGCCGTCAAACTCGCGGCGAACGTCGGCGCTGGCGTGATGTTCGCGCTGGCGGTCGTCGCCGCGGCGGTGCCCGAACCGATCGTCGAGGTCTTCATGGCGACCGGCACCGCCGAGGCCGCCAAGACGGTCGAACACGCCTCGGAGTACCTCCGGATTCGGACGGTCGAGTTCGCCTTCATCGGCGTCTTTCAGGTGCTGGTCGGGGCGTATCGGGGCGCTGGCAACACCAAGACCGCGATGGCCTTCTCGCTGGTCACGCTGTGGCTCATCCGCGTGCCAGCCGTGTACCTCCTCGCGTTCGAGACGACACTCGGCGCGACCGGCATCTGGGTCGGCGTCGCGCTCGGCCACATCGTCGGCGCTATCGGCGCGGCGGCGTGGTTCACCCGCGGGACGTGGAAAGAGGCGGTCATCGACAGCGAACTGACGGAGACTACGACCGACGCGGACGCTCCCGTCACCGAGGACTGATTGCGTCTATCACAACCGTTAAGCCGCCGAGCCAAGTACGACCGTGTGAGGGCGGCTAGTTCAGCGGACAGAACGCTTGGTTCCGGACCAAGAGGTCATGGGTTCAAATCCCATGCCGCCCGCGTGAACACTTTCTCAGCTAATTTCTCGCCCTTCGGGACTTAATACGTCATATTTCTTGTTCGGATGGTCTTCCTCTTCGTTCGATAATCGAACGGACTCCCCTATTGGGACTTGACAGATAGTTGGATTCGACCCATCTTCTCGGTCACTGACAGAGACAGTCTTGCGTCCGCGTCAACGCGACCACTTCCTCGTGAAGCGTCTCGGCGAGCGAGAAGACCGTTTCGGCGCGATACTCCCCACCGATGCCCGTTCGATAGTACGATTCCGACCGATCTCGATCCAGAGCTTTTCGAGTCGGTCGGCGATATCCTGCGAGAACAACCCAGCACGGACGCCCTCGTCGTAGACCTCGGTGTGTCGCTGACCGGCAACGTCGTACCCCTTCTCCTCGACGTAGAACTGTATCGACCGCTCGATGGCGACGAACGACGCTTCGATGATTACCGTAAAGTGGCCGTTTCGGTCGAGGAGAAAGCCCGCGGCGTCGAGGAGCCGACACGCTTTCCGCAACTGGAGGACCGACGACTCGGAGACGTACTCCAAGCCGACCTCCGGATTTTCGGGCCTGCGCTGGAAGGCGTCCTCCGTATCGCCGAGTGCCTCCTCCAGTTCGTTCGAGGTCATTCGCCCTCTCCTCCGAACACGTCGCGCTTCATTCGGTCGAACGTCTCGGTCTCGTACAAGACAATCCCTTCTTTGAGAATCGGTTGGAGGTTTTTACCCCGATTTCGGGCACTCTCGACGGATTCGACGAACACCTCGAACTCGTATCGCTGGCCGTCGATGGGTTCCGCTTCGAGGTCGCGCTTCACGTCCGAGATGGTCCGGCGCGCGGTCACCAGCTCGTCGTCGTTCTCGACTAGCACGAACGCGTCGATATCGCTCACGCGGTCGGCCTCGCCACGCGCCACACTCCCGAAGCAGACGACCCCTGCGACCGACGCCACTTCGTCGGCGACTTGCTCCACGAACGCGCGAAGCGGTTCTCGGAACTCCGCCTGCGGAATCTCCAAGAACGGGTCGTCGGCCTCGCGGAGTCGCGCCTCCTCGATTCGGTAGAGGGTCTTTCGGCCGCTATCTCGCCGGACGACTAGTCCGAGCGTTTCGAGTAGAGAGAGTGCCTTCGAGACGCTCGGTCCGCCGAATCCGGTGAGTTCCTGTAGCTCGCTGTTTGTGAACTCGTCGGTCGGATTCTGCGCCGCTATTTCGAGGATGTCGTCCATCGCCTCGTACCTGAAAATCTGGTCGTCGGGGAGGGGAAGTCGTATCTCGATGTGCATCTCTGTTATATATGGCGTAATTGTTTATGCCTCATGTAAAGGTTTGTTATCTCTATTGAACGAGATGCTACCCAGTAGACCGTCAGAGCCTCGATGTAAATATGGAGGTAGAGCCTCTATACTGCCAGAAAGGAACTTAGCGTTCCCGGTCCGAACGAACGCCCATGCCGCCCGTGATTCTACGGCGACCTGTCGAGGCGATAGTTCTTACTCGTCGGCCCGAGATAGGCCGACAGATGACCACGACAGTTCGACTCCGCCACGTACTCGACAAGTGTGAGACCGAGTGGGCACCCGACCCGCGCTCGACAGTCTTCGACCTAACTCCTGACGTGAACGGCGAGTACGTGTCGCTCTCGGGGACCGTGATGACGGTCGAGCAGTTGGCACGTGCGACGATGGCGGTCGAAGCCGTCGTCGGGGTCGCAGTAGACTCGAACGACGTGACGGTTCTCGCCGACGAGCAAGAGCCCCGGAGCGTCACCGAACCGGTCGTCTCGGTCCGCGGGGAACCGGACGAGGAGGCCGAACGAGTGACGCAGGTACGCTACGGCTCGAATCTCGTCGCCTACGACGCCGACGGTGCGTGGCGACGAGTCCGGACTCCCGACGGTTACGTCGCGTGGGTCGAGCGCGCTGCGCTCTGTAAACCCGCGGATATCGACGCCAACGCGGTGGTATCCGCGGCGGTCGTCCGCGACGAAGACGACGGCGGTGACGTTCCCGAAGCGTTGTACGCCGGGACCGAGTGCGAGGTGCCGGAGTTCGCTCGTTCGGACGCCGCTGACGCCAGCGAGTCTGACCCCCACGGACGCGTCCGCGTCCGGTTCCGGACCGGCGAGGAGACCACGCTGCCCGCCGAAGCGGTCGCTCCGATTCCCGACGAACCGACCCGCGAGGGCGTGGTCGCCGCCGCGCGAAGCTACCTCGGCACCGAGTACGTCTGGGGTGGAACGACCGTCGAGGGTATCGACTGCTCGGGGCTGACGTGGATGGCCTACCACCGAAACGGTATCGCGCTCCCCCGCGACGCCGACCTCCAGCGGCGAATCGGCGACGAGGTCGCCAGCGAAGATGTTGTGCCCGACGACCTCGAACCGGGGGACTTGCTCTTCTTCCCCGGTCACGTCGCGCTGAGTCTCGGCGGGGCCGAGTTCGTCCACGCCTACGGCGACGCGAACGAGGTAATCGTGGACAGCCTCGACCCGGACGCCGAGAACTACAACGCGCGACTGGACGAGGAGTTCGAGTTGGCGACCCGACTAATCTGAGAATCCGGCACGAACTCGCTGAAAACTATCCGAGGGAGCGCCCGCGGAACCGTCGACCCTTCCATGCGTGGGGGTCCAATTTTACCGTTCCGTCCGTCAGAGTGACGCATGGATTTACGGAGTGCGTTCGACCCGCCGGTCCCGACCGTCGTCCTCGCGGAGGGCGAGTTCGGCCGACCGGGCGGGAAGACTGCCAACGGCGTCGTCAGTCACAGCGAACTCTTCGCGGCGCGGGCGGTCGTGGACTCGACCCGCGCGGGCCAGACGGTAGACGAGGTCCTCGACCATCCCGGCGACTCGGACGTGCCAATCGTCTCGTCGGTCGAGGAGGCCCTGACGGTCGCCCCCGAGGCCGAGGCGCTGGTCGTCGGCGTCGCGCCCGCGGGCGGCGAGTTGCCCGACGAGTGGAAGGCCGACATCCGGGACGCGATTCGGGCGGGATGCGACGTGGTGTCGGGTCTGCACGTCTTCCTCGGCGAGTCGCCCGAGTGGCGCGAGTTGGCCGACGACGCTGGCGTCCGCCTGTTCGACGTACGCAAACCGCCCGGAGAAGACCAGTTACGCGTCGGCGACGGCCGCGTAGACGACGTGGACGCGACGGTGGTCCTCACGCTCGGCACGGACTGTGCGGTCGGCAAGCGTACGACCACCTTCGAGTTGTATCAGGCCGCGAAAGAGGCCGGACTCGACGCTGGCTGGGTCGCCACCGGCCAGACCGGCACGATGGTCGGCGCGCATCGGGGCGTCGTCATCGACCGCGTGCCCGCGGATTTCACCGCGGGCGTCGTGGAGGAGTTGGTCTGTGGCGTCGCCGAGGACCACGACCTCGTCTTCGTGGAGGGGCAGGCCGCGCTCTCCCATCGGGCCTACTCCGGAGTCACGCTCTCGCTGTTGCACGGCGCGAACCCCGACGCCGTGGTGCTGGCCCACGACCCCGACCGCGAGCGACGAACCCACTTCGACCAGTTCCCGGTCGGTTCGCCGGACGCCGAAATCGACCTGATAGAGTCGCTGGCCGACACCGAGGTCGCCGCCGTCTCGACGTGGGGCGACCCGGCCGACAGCGACCTCGGTCGCCCCGCGGCGAACGTCTACCACGAGGGCGGCCCGGCGCGACTGTTGGACGCCGTGCGGGAGGCGACCGACTCGTGACCGACGACGCCGGAAGCGGCGACCTCGAAGGTGACGCCGGGTCCGAAATCCGGGTCGCCGAGGTCCGAGCCGACCCCCTGAATCTCGAACTCGACGCACCCTTCGAAATCGCGCTCGGCACGCGTCACGAAGCCCGGAACCTCCTCGTGGAAGTCGAGACTGACGAGGGCGTCGTCGGCTACGGCGAGGGGTCGCCCCTGCCGCCCGTGACCGGCGAGACGCAGGGTGCCGCGGTAGCGATTGCGCGGGAGGCCGGAGACCTCCTCGAAGGTCGAAATCTCGCGGACTACCGCGCGCTCTGTAGTGACCTCCGGGCGGCGTTCCCCGGCGCGAACTCGGCGCTGTTCGCGCTCGAAACCGCGGTGCTGGACGCCTACTGCCGGAGCCGAGGGCTGGCGCTCTCGGAGCTGTTCGGCGGCCCTCCTCGACCGGTCGAGACCGACCTGACGATTCCCATCGTCGGGGCCGACGAAGCCCGCCAGCGGGCGAGCGCGGCCGCGACTGCGGGTGACGGCGCGGGCTTCGCGCACCTCAAAATCAAGACCGGCGACGAGGTCGAGGCGGCGGTCGAGCGCGTGGTGGCCGCCCGCGAGGGCGCGCCCGACGCCGAACTCAAGGTGGACGCCAATCAGGGCTGGACGCCCGAGGAGACCCTTCGGTTCGTCCGGCGACTCGGGGAGCGCGGCGTCGAGTTGGGGCTCCTCGAACAGCCGGTCCACCGCGACGACCTCGCGGGGTTGGCGCGGGTCCGGGACCGTGCGCGAGTCCCGGTCGCGGCCGACGAGGCGGTCTTCTCGCCCGAGGACGCGCTCGCGGTCGTCCGGGCCGACGCCGCCGACGTGCTGAACGTGAAGTTAGGCAAGTCCGGCCCGATTGCGGCCGCGGAAATCGCCGCCATCGCAGAAGCCGCGAATTTGGAGTTGATGGTCGGGTGCATGCTCGAAAGCGCGCTCGGCATTCACGCGAGCGCCCACGTCGTGGCGGGCCTCGGGTCGTTCGACTACGTGGACTTGGACGGTAATCGCCTGTTGGCCGAGGATGTAGTGGCGTCGGGCCCGGAGTCGGGTCCCGAAATCTCGATTACCGGGCCGGGTCACGGCGTCGTCCCGGAGCGGTCGTGACGACGCCGCACTGCCGCGAGCGGAACACTCATTACCATCGTGCAATGTCATCATAACTCATGAGCGTGACGCGCATCTCGGAGGCCGACGACGGCGTCTCCTACAAGCAGGTCGAACTCGACCTCTGGCACCCCAACTGCTGGACGCTGGAAGTGACCGACGACCACCCCGATACCCACGTCATCGAGAAGTCGCTGTACCCCACCGACGACCAGATAAAGGGCGACTTCCTGCTGGTCGCTGACGGCGAGACGGACATCGAGACGTTCGTCGAGGCCATCGACGACCACCGCGTCGTCGGCGAGGTCGCGGTCCTCAAGCAGTCGGCCGAGCGCGCTCGCGTCGTCGTCAACTACGAGCGCACGAGCAGTATCGTCCCCGACATCGTGAACTCGGAGTTCATGCCGGTGGACCCGGTTCACATCACCGAGGGCACCGAACACTGGACCGTGCTGGTCAAGGCCGACCGACTCGGCGAAGTGGTCGAAGCGATGCAGGCCGAGTACGACGTGGACGTGAGTTCGATTCGGGAGGCCGACTCGAAGGAGAGCGTCGAGTTCGCCGACTTCGTGGACCAAGTGGAAGACCGCCTCTCTGCCCGCCAGACCGAGAGCCTGCTGAACGCTCGGCGCATCGGCTACTACAACTGGCCCCGCGACGTGTCGGCCGACGCCGTGGCCGACTGTCTGGACGTGAGCAAGCCGACCGTCCTCGAACACCTCCGGAAGGGCGAACAGAAGGTGTTGAACCTCTGTCTGGACGAACTCGAACGCCGGAAGGGTCGCCAGCGATGACCGGCGGTCGGGACGCCAACAGTGACGAGTCGCGGCGAGCCGACGCCGACGCACCGCCACAGGACGACGCCGACGAATCGTCGCCCGACGACGCCGACCTCGAAATTGCAGACGTTCTCGACGTGGACTACCCGAGCGCGCCCGAGTGGTCGGCCGACGGCGCGTTTCTCGGAACGCTCGTGTACGAGGACGACGGGAACGTCCTGCTGGTCGCCGACGCTGACTCTCCGGCCGACGCCGACGCTCCCGCCGACTCGTGGCGCGTCGCGCCGGACGCCGACATCGAGGGCCACGCCACCGGCTTCGCGTGGGCACCCGAGTCCCGACCGACCGAGTTCGTCCTGACGACTGACGCGGGCGAGACCTACCGGGGCGACGCCGCCGACCGCTCGCTCCGACTCGTCGCCCGGTCGCCCGGCGGCGAGGCTCACCACGAGTGGTCGCCGTCGGGCGACCACCTCGCGTTCTACCACGACGGAGCGGTCTGCGTCCGGGACGCCGACTCGGGTGCCGAGCGCCTCCTCGACCTGCCGACCCGCGACACGTTCCTCCCCGGCGAGCGCACGCTGGCGTGGAGCGATTCGGGTGGTCTCCTCGGCTTCTCGTTCACCGACCGCGAGTCCCGGCAGGTCGGCGTCGCGGACGCGGCGTCGGGCGAGTTGCTCTGGCGGACCGACGCGCCCGCGTCGTGTGCGAATCCGACGTGGCTCGCGGACGGCCGGGTCGTCTTCGAGCGCATCGAGGAGAACCGGACCGTCCGGTCGATAGTCGCAGTTGACCCCGACTCCGGCGACGAGACCGAACTGGTCCGCGACGAGGACGAGCGCGGCACCGTCTCGTCGGGCGCGCCGACCGTCTCGCCCGACGGGACGCGACTCGCCGTCGCGCTCCCGCTCGACGGGTGGGAACACGTCTACGTCCTGCATTGCGAGACCGGCGAGCGTCGGCAGTTGACCACGGGCGCGTTCGAGGACAAGGGACTCGCCGGGTCGTCTCCCCAGTGGGTGGACGACGAGACGCTGGCGTTCGCGTCGAACCGCCGGGACCCCGGCGAGCGACAGCTTTTCGCGGTCGATACCGAGACCGAGGAGACCCGCCCGCTGGTCGAATCGCGGGGCACGAACGTCTCCCCGCGACCGTCGCCCGACGGGGACCGACTAGCGTACGTCCACGCCGACGCCGGAGTGTCGCCCGAGGTCCGGGTGCAGTCGCTCGGCGAGGGCGACGGTACGAGCGACAGCGCGGACGACGCGCCGGAGCGAGTCACGCGCTCCGTGGTCGAAGACTGGCCAGTCGCGCCGCTCGCGCCCGAGGCGGTCAGTTTCGAGAGCGCGGACGGCCACGAGATTTCGGGCTACCTGTTCGACCCGCGGGAGGCCGAGGTAGGCGAGGCTGGTGCGGGCGACGGACGGGCGGCCGACGCGACCGACGGCGACGACGAGGCCGACCTGCCCGCGGTAGTCTGGGTCCACGGCGGCCCGATGCGCCAGATGCGCGACGGCTGGCACTCCTCGCGGTCGTACGGCCTCGCCTACGCGTTCCACCAGTACCTCGCGCGGCGGGGCTACGTCGGCCTGCTGGTCAACTACCGCGGCGGCATCGGCTACGGCCGGGAGTTCCGCCAGTCGCTGACCGAGGGGTACGGCCGCGACGAGATGGCCGACGTGGTGGCTGGCGCGGAGTTCCTGCGCGAGCGGGAGTTCACGCCGGGAAACGTCGGCATCTGGGGCCTCTCGTACGGCGGCTACGCCGCGCTCCAGATTCTCGGCACCCACCCCGAGGCGTTCGACGTGGGCGTCAACCTCGCGGGACTGGCCGACCTCGAACTGTACGAGGAGTGGGCGACCGAGACGAAGTTTCCCGCCATCGAGTCCACCCAGTCGCTGACCTTCGGCGGGAACCCGTGGACGGCCGACGACGAGTGGGCCGCGGCGAGTCCGAAGACCCACTTCGGGAACTACGAGGCACCGGTGTACAACTTCCACGGCACGGGCGACTCGTACGTCAACTTCGAGCAGTTGGACGTAGTTATCGAGGGGATGCTCGACCATGAAAACGAGTACGAGGCCGAGTACTACCCCGGCGAGAACCACGTCTTCGCCGAGCGCGCGACGTGGGAGCGCACCTTCGAGAAAATCGAGTCGGCCTTCGAGACGCATCTGAAGTGACCGACGACGTGGTAGACAAACCTATAGACGTTTTCGACATAGATATAGAAAACCGAGAGAAACACCTTTCATTCTCTACCCGGACGGCGACCGACTCGCCCCCGCGAACGCTCGACCGGGAAACCGCCGGGGTGGGGTGAAGGGGCCGCCCGCTCGCGGCCGAAGGCCGTGGTCGGCTCTGCGGGCCACTATTCAAGGCGAACGAAGTGAGCCGAGAATATCCCGCAGAGCGACCGCGAGCGGGCGGGGGCTTCGGGGGCGTTCTTCACTCCGTTTTCCGCGGTCGTTTCCGGAAAAACCTCAACTCGGACGCTACAAAACTCGACTCACTCCGACAACTCTCGGACGAACTCGTCTTGACGCCGCCGCGCCTCGTCGGCTTCGACCGTCAGGCCGCCGTAGACGACCGAGAAGAACACGTCCGGCTCCTCCTCCCGGCGGACCACGCCCGAGAGCGCGCTCGTCCCGGTCACGGTGCCGGTCTTGGCGCGAAGCTCCTCGACGCCCTCCAAGCGCGACGATAAGGTGCCCTCGCCCGGCGCGGGGAGCGAGCCGAAGAACTCCTCGGCCCACGGCGCGTCGTCGGCCCGCGCCAGCAGGCCGACCATCCCCCGCGCGGTGACGAGGTTGTAGCGCGACAGTCCCGACCCGTCGCGGATGCGGCAGGCCGCCGCGCCGCAGTCTTCGAGGTAGTCGGTGGCGAGCGACTCCCACGCCGCCCACGACTCCTCGCCGTCGCGGCGCTCGCTGGCGACGGTCCGGGCCAACTGCTCGGCGACGAAGTTGTCCGACGAGACGTTCATCGCCCGGAGGAGGTCGGCGACCGGCGCGGACTCGACGGTGCGGGCGAACGCTTCTGCGTCCGGTATCGCCGCCGAGTCGGTCGCGGTCGAATCGGCCGATTCGACCGCGAGAACGTCGTCGGACTCCATGGAGCGAACGTCGCCCGCGACGCTCACACCCACCGATTCGAGCGCGTCGAGAAAGACGAGTCCGCAGTGGCGCTCGGGCCGGACGACCGGCGCGCGCTCGGTCCGGTCGGCTCCCGCGGGGAGCGCCCCCGCGACGCGAATCACTCCGCTGTCGGGGTCGGTCGTTACGCGGAGGTCCGACCGGTCGTCTCCGCTCTCTCCCTTCTCGCCATCCTCGTCCTCGCCGTCCGCCTCGACGGCGCACAGGTCGGTCTCGACCGCGATTTCGTCCGAGTTGGGCGCGACCGAGACCCGGAACTCGCCGGTCTCCTCGGGGTCGGTAATTCGGACCTCGACCGCGTTGCCAGCGAGCGCGAGCGCGCTACTCGGCGCGCCGTAGGCGTGTCGCCGGTCGCCGACGGTCCACCCCGGCCCGTAGCGGCCGTCGGTGAACCGCGTCCCGTCGAGGAGAACGTCGCCCGTCACCTCGCCGACCGCCGCGGCGGTCTCCTCGGCGAGCGCGCGCAGGTCCTCGGCGTCGAGGTCCGGCGCGCCCGACCCCCGAAGCAGGAGGTCGCCCGCGAGTCGGTCGCCGTCTCGCTCGCCGCGGCCCTCGACGCGCGTCTCGAACGTATAGTCGGGGCCCAGTGCTTCGAGCGCGAGCGCCGACGTGACGAGTTTGGTGTTCGACGCCGGGGTGAGCGCCCGGTTGGGGTCGAGGCTCGCCAGAATCTGGTCGTTCTCGCCAGCGTCTCGCGCGACGGCCAGCGCCCCGACGCTCGCGCCGTCGATTCCGGCGAGCTGCGCGGTCGCGTCGCTCACCACTCGAAGGCCTCGCTGGCCTCGGCGTCCAAGTGACACGCCGACCGGTGGTTCTCGCCGACCGACTCCAGCGGCGGCACCTTCGACTCGCAGACCGATTCGTGGGGCGCGAGCGCACCGAGCGCGTCGTCCCGGTTCCCGCGGGCGGCCTCCTCGGCGGCCTCCCGGACCGCGCGCTCGGCGTCGGCCGGAATCTCGTTCGTGCGGTCGAAGCGGGCCGCCACCACCTCGTCGGGCGAGCGGTCGGCGTCGATGGCCCCCGACTCCACGTCGTCGCGGAACGCCGCGAACTCGGCGTAGCTCTCGTCGGTGAACCCCTCGGGGACGACGAACGCGGGACAGCGCGTGTGGAACTTACACCCCGAGGGCGGGTTCGTCGGACTCGGCACGTCGCCCGTCAACTCGGCGACGACGCCCGCGGTGTCGGGGTTCGGGTTCGGCACCGCGTCGAGGAGCGACCGCGTGTAGGGGTGGTGTGGCTCGGTGAACAGCCGCTCGGTCGGGCCGGTCTCCACGAAGTCGCCGACGTACATCACCGACACCCGGTCGGCCATGTTGCGGATGACCCCGAGGTCGTGGGTGATGAACAGGTACGTCAGGCCGAACTCCTCCTGCAAGTCGTTCATCAGGCTGAGAATCTGGGCCTGCACGGACATGTCCAGCCCCGAGACCGGTTCGTCGGCGATGACGAGGTCGGGGTTGATACTCAGCGCCCGCGCGAGGTTGATGCGCTGGCGCTGGCCGCCCGAGAACTCGTGAGGATACCGGCCGTAGTAGTCGCCGTCGAGACCCACCTGTTCGAGGAGTTCGACCGCGCGGTCCTTCCGCTCGCCCCGCGACCATCCCGCCGCTTCCAGCGGGTCGGCGATTATCTCGCCGACCTTCCGGCGGGGGTTCAGACTGCTCATCGGGTCCTGAAACACCATCTGGACGTTCTCGCGGAACCACTGCTCGTCCTCGCTCTCGAAGTTCGTCACGTCGCGGCCGTCGAACCGGATGGTGCCGTCGGTGGGTTCTTCGAGGCCGACGACGGTCCGCGCGAGCGTGGATTTCCCGCATCCCGACTCGCCGACGACGCCAAGCGTCTCGCCGGGGTAGAGGTCGAAGTCCACCCCGTCCACGGCCTTGACGCTCGAATCGTCGAGTCTGACCGGAAAGCCCCCGGAGTTCCGGTCGAATCGGAGCGACCCGACGAGTCCCGTGCTGACCGGGAAGTGCGTCTTCAGCCCCTCGACGCTGAGGAGCGGTTGGTCGGCGTCCCTCCGGCGGCGCTCGACGGTCGAACTCATCGGTCACCTCCCGAGAGGCCGCCAGCGGCTCCGCCCTCGCGGTCGGAGTCGCCCGTCTCGTGGAGTCGCGGGTCGGACTTGCTCTCGTCGCCGTAGAGCAGGCAGGCGGTCGCGTGGTCCGGGCCGACCTCGTAGTCGGGGGGTTCGACCTCGGCGCAGTCGGCGAACGCCGCCGGACACCGCGTCCGGTAGCGACACCCCGAGGGCGGGTCGATGGCGCTGGGCATCGACCCCTCGATGGGGTCCAACTCGTCGGCCCGCCGGTCGGCGGTCACGGTCGAGCGGAGCAGGGCCTGCGTGTAGGGGTGCTTGGGATTGCGATACAGCTCCTCGTAGGGCGATTTCTCGGCGATTTCGCCGAGGTACATCACGGCCACCCGGTCGCACACTTCGCGGACGACCCCGAGGTCGTGGGTCACGTATATCATGCTCGTGTCGTACTCCGTCTGGATGTCGTTGAACAGGTCGAGAATCTGGGCCTGAATCGTCACGTCGAGCGCGGTCGTCGGTTCGTCGGCGATTATCAGGTCCGGTTCGCACGACAGCGCCATCGCGATGATGGCGCGCTGTTGCATCCCGCCCGAGAACTCGTGGGGGTACTGGTCGGCGCGCTCGGCCGGGTCGGGGATGCCAACGTCGTCCAACAGTTCGACCGTGCGGTCCCACGCCTCGGCCTCGGTCACGTCGCGGTGATGTTCGATGATTTCGGAAATCTGGCTCCCGACGGTAAAGACGGGGTTGAGCGCCGACATGGGGTCTTGGAAGATGAACGAAATCTCCTTGCCCCGGACCTGCTCGCGGAGTTCGGTCTCCGAGTAGTCGAGCAACTCCTCGCCCTTGAACCGAATCGACCCGTCAACGACGTGGCCCGGCGGCCGAATCAGGCCCAGCAGGCTCTGGACCGCCACGGACTTGCCCGCGCCGCTCTCGCCGACCAGTCCCAGCGTTTCGCCGCGCTCTATCTCGAAGCTGATACCGTCCACCGCCTGCACGATGCCCTCCTCGGTGTAGAAGTACGTCGTGAGGTCTTCGACTTCCAGCAGGGCCATCAGTCGTCACCTCCGCCCTGCGGGTCGGGACCCGGACCGGCGTCGGTCGGGTCGGCGTCCGGCGTCGCGCGGGCCGGGGCGTCGGGGTCGGTGGTCCCCGGCATCGGTAGGTTCTCCTCGTCGTAGGGCTGGCGGAGCGTCGTCTTGGGGTCCATCGCGTCGCGCAGGCCGTCGCCGAGCATGTTGAACCCCATCACCGTCAGGAATATCATCAGGCCGGGGAACGCCGCGACCCACGGCGCGATGAGCATCGCCTGCTGGGCGTCGTTCAACATTCGGCCCCACGATGCGGTCGGCGGTTGGACGCCGAACCCGAGGAACGACAGCGCGGCCGCGCCGATGATGACGCTCCCCAACGAGAGGGTCGCTTGCACCAGCACCGCCGCGAAGCCGTTGGGCACGATTTCGCGGAGCAGAATTTTGTACGTCGGCAGGCCCGCGGCGCGCGCGGCGTCCACGTATTCCTCCTCGCGGATGGACAGCACTTCCGAGCGCATCACGCGGGCGTAGGCCGGGATACCGATGATGCCGTAGGCCAGAAAGAGGTTCCAGATGCTCGCGCCGAAGATGGCCATGAACGTCATCGCCAACACGAGGCCCGGAATCGAGTACAGGACCTCGACCAGTCGCATCAGCACGTCGTCGGTGTAGCCCCCGCTGTAGGCCGCGAACGACCCGACGAGGACGCCGCCGACGAACGAGATGCCGACCGCGACGATGCCGATGGAGAGCGCGACGCGGGTCCCGTAGATGATGCGGGCCAGCACGTCGCGGCCGAACTGGTCGGTTCCCATCGGATGCTCGACCGATGGCGGCGCGTAAGCGTTTATCTGGTCGTGCGCGTGGGGGTCCGCGACCAGCGTCGTGATGATGGCCTTGTCGAGCAGGAACTTGTCCACGGTCGAGACGACCGCCAGCACGACGAGCGTCCCGACGATGAGTCCGCCCGCGAGCGCGGTCGGACTGTGTCGCAGTTCCTTGAGTGTCGATACGATGCCGCTCTCGGTCTCGAAGTCCGCACTGGAGACGGTGGTACTTTTCGAACTCATATCAATCGTACCTGATTCGGGGGTCGATGTAGGCGTACGCGAGGTCGGTCAGCAGGACGCCGACGAGGAACAGGACGGCGAAGAAGATGTTCAGCCCGATGATGACGCCGTAGTCGTTGTTCAACAGGCCGTTGTAGCCGAGCCGTCCCATGCCGGGGATGGCGAAGATGGACTCCACGATGACGCTCCCGTCAAGCAGGAACGACAGTTGGAGTCCGATGATGGTCACGAGGGGCAACAGCGCGTTTCGGAAGGCGTGGCGGAGCAGGATGGTCCGCTCGGGAAGCCCGTAGGCGCGCGCCGTCTCGACGTAATCCTTCGATAGCTCCTCGACCATCGAGGAGCGCGTCATCCGCATCAGCGTCGCGGTCTGTGCCGTCGCGAGTGTGATAATCGGTAACACGAGATGCTTGGCCGCGGCTACGGGGTCCTCGAACGGCGAGACGTACCCCGACGCCGGGAGCGCGTTGAACTCGTAGGCGAACAGGAAGATGAGCATCAGCCCGAGCCAGAAGTTCGGCGTCGAGAGGCCCGCGAGTCCCGCGAACCGCGAGATATGGTCGCCCAACTGGTTGTGTTTGGCCGCCGAGTAGACTCCGAGCAGGAGGGCCGTCGGGAGCGCGATGACGTACGACAGGCCCATCAACATGACCGTCGGCCCCATGCGTTCGAGCATGAGGTCGGTCACCGGCCGCTTGCGCATGAACGACTCGCCGAGGTCGAACTGCAACAGCCGCCAGAGGTAGTCGAGGTACTGCTTCCAGAGCGGTTGGTCGAAGCCGTACCGCCGTATCAGTTCGTCCGCGAGGGCCTGACTCGGGTTCAGGCCCAGATATATCCGAACCGGATTCCCCGGCAGGGCGTGGACCATCACGAACGTGAGGGTGAACACGCCCAACAGGACCGGGATTATCTGGAGCGTCCGACGAATCGCGTATCTGTACAGGCTCATACGTGACGTGTCGTTCGACGTGAGCGTCTCATTGTCATTGGGTAACTATAATCGTGCTGGATGCGGAAACGGGAGAGGGTCGCTACTTTTCGACGTACGCGTTCGACCACTCGTTACAGAGCGGTTGTTGGGCGAACGCGCTCGGTTCGTAGTCTTTCACGTCCTTGCTCCACGCAGTGGCGGCCTGCTCGGAGAACACCGGGATTTGGGGGTACAGCGACTGCCACGTTTCGGCGGCGTCGACGTACATCTGCTTGCGCTCGGCCCTGTCGTTCGTCCGACGGGCCTGCCGAATCGTCTCGTCGGCCTGCTGGAGTTGGTCGCTGTCACTGCTCTGGTAGAGGTACGCGGCCGTCGCGTTCCCGACCACGTTGTCGTTCATGCCGCCCTCGTCGTTGCGCAGGTCCCGGAACATGTAGTAGTAGAACCCGTCGGGGTCCTGTCCGCCCGACCAGCCGTAGATGTTCACGTCGAACTTGCCTTGGTCGAGTTCCGTGAGCCACTGGCCGATGGTGACCTCTCGGACGTTCGACTGTATGCCGACCTTCTTCAGTTCCTTCTGGAGGATGATGGCCAAGTTCTTGAACTTCGAACTGGCCAGCGACGATATCTTGAGCGTCTTGTCCATGCCGCCGCCGTAGCCCGCCTCCTTCAGGAGCTGTTTGGCCTTCTGGTGGTCCTTTGCGGGGTAGTACTTCTCCTTCCACTCCTGCCACGGGAACTCCCACGACTCGTTGACTCCCTGCGGCATGAAGCCGTAGGAACGCTTGCCGAGTTGGCCCTTCGTGGCCTCCAGCATCTCGTCGTAGTCCACGAGGTACTGCATCGCTTCCCGGACTTTCACGTTATCGAACGGCTTGCGCATCGAGTTGAAGACGAGGCCGTTGTAGTCGAAGTGCGAGATGCGTTTCATCTCGATGCTCTGCTCGTTTTGGGCCTTCCCCAGCAAGTTCTTGGGAACGGTGGCCTGATGGACGCCGCCGGAAGCCAGTTCCACGAACTGGACCTGCGGTTTGGGGATGACCCGCATCCGAATCTTCTCCAAGTTCGGCTGTTTCAGGAAGTAGTCGGCGTTTCGCGTCAGGTCGATGTGCGACGACGAGACTTGCTTGTCGAACGCGAACGGGCCGGAACCGACCGGGTTCTGGCCGAACTGCTTCTGGCCTCTCTCCTCGGCGACGCTCTTGGGCACGATGCCCGCGTTCATCCCCGACAGCACCAGTTGGAACAGCGCGAAGGGGTACTTGAGGTTGAACGTCGCTTCGTACTTGCCCGACGCCTCCACGCTGTCCACGAAGTCGAGGTTCGCCTTGTTCGGCGACTTGTTCGCGGGGTCGAGCATCCAGTTGATGGAGTAGGCCACGTCCTCGGCCGTGAACTCGTCGCCGTTGTGGAACGTCACGCCTTCCTTGAGCGGGATGACGAACGTCGTCTCGTCTTGCTGTTTGGGTTGTTCTTTGGCGAGGTGGGGGACGAACTTCTTCCCGTCCGGACTCGGGAGGTACAGCGTGTCGAAGATGTAGTGGAGGAAGCCGTTCACCCACGCGAGTTCGTTCATCCGGGGGTCGAGCGTGGTGGCGTCCTCCGTCGTCGTCCCGATGAACGTGCCTCCACCCTGCACGTTCTGTTGCTGTTGTTCGGTCGTCTCGGTACCGCCCATCGACTCCTCGGATGTGGTACTCCCGCCGCTAGTGGTCGTCTCTTGGCCGCCGTCGCCGCCGGTACAGCCAGCCAACACGCTACCACCCAACAGACCCGAGGTCGCGAGGAAACGACGCCGGTCGAATTTCGTGCGTTCGTCAGTCATGTTTATTGAGTACGGTCAACTCGAACCGTGATAACGAATAGCAAGTCGAATGGGGGTAAATAAGTGCGCCCTATTATACTAGCGGTCGGTGACAACCTTTACCGAGAGTTTGTCGTACGCATCTCGCGCTCGCCAGCCCGAAACGTCGAGATACCCCGTGAACTCGACGGTTCCGGGGCGAGCGACCCACTGGTCTCCCGCGTCACTTCGGCGGCGAATCCGGCCGTCCCACTCCGCTTCGAAGGTCCGGCGTTCGCCGCCGCCCAACACGGTCGTCCGGGTCTGCTCCGGCGGTTCGAGGCCGCGCTCGTCGGCCTCCGGAACGTCGTCCACCCGCCACCCCCAGACGCGACTCGTCGGATGGGTGAGTCGAACTGCGACCGGGAGTCGGTTCCTGACCGCGACGACGAACCGCGCGGGTTCGCCGACCGTTACGGTGTCGGGACCGTGGACTTCGACCGAGAGCGCCCGAATCGCTAGCGACTCGGGGACGAGTCCGGCGAACCACGCGGTACTCCCGCCCTCGTCGTCGGAGAGTGAAAACTGCCGCATTCGTCGGGAGAGTCGGACTCGGCCGACTCAATCCTTTCGCCCCGGCGCGGACTCGTCAGACGAAGCGTCCGGCGAGACGGCCGCCGACCGGCCGGAGGTTGCCTCGTCCCGCAGGTCGCCGGGGATGCGGTCGTTTCCTAACACGTCCTCGCAGGTCTCGCGGGCGCGAATCGACTCGACCTCACCGGATTCGCGCACCAGCACGACCGGGGGTTTCGGTTCGGCGTTGGTGTGACTCGCGCTCCCGAGCGAGTACGCGCCGATTCGGTCCACCGCGAGTACGTCGCCGCGGTCGAGTTCCGGCAGGGTCACGTCCTCCTGAATCACGTCGCCGGTGTAACAGAGCGGTCCGGCGACGTGGTACGATTCGGTGGCGTCGCCCTCCGAGAGCGCGTAAATCGGGTAGGGCCAGTACGAGGAGACCGCGTTCGTTCCGGCGTCCAGCACGGCGAAGGCGGCGTGGGGCGTCTCCTTCACGACGCCGACCGACGCGAGGAGCGTCCCCGCGTTGCCGACGAGGCGGCGCCCCGGTTCGACGCAGAGGGTCGGTTCCGCGAGATCGTGGTCGGCCGCCGCGCTCCGCACCGCGTCGGCCATGCTCGCCACGATGGTCTCGGTGTCGGGAACCTCCTCGTCGTAGGGGACAGGGAAGCCCCCGCCGAGGTCCAACACGTCGATTTCGACGCCGGTCTCGTCGCGCACGTCGGCGGCGAACGAGAGCATCTCGCGGGCCGCGACCTCGTAGGGTTCGACGCCGCGAATCTGGCTCCCGACGTGCAACTGGACGCCGACGAGTTCGACGCCCTCGGCCGCCGCGGCGTCTTTTGCGACCGACAGCGCCCGGCCCGACTCGATGTCCAGTCCGAACTTGCTCTCGCGGGTCGCGGTCGCCACCTCAGGGTGGGTCGGTACCTCCATCGCCGGATTCCCGCGAATCAGCACCTCGGCGGTGGCGTCGGTCCGCGCGGTCGCTTCCCGAATCTTCGCCAACTCCTGTTCGTTGTCCACGAGGAACCGCTCGACGCCGAGGTCCAGCGCGCGCTCCACGTCCTCGACGGGCCGGTTCATCCCGGTCAGAAGCACGTCCTCGGGGTCGAATCCGGCGGCCTGCGTCGCCGAGAGTTCACAGCGTGCGTAGGCCTCGGCGTGACAGCCCTCGTCACGGAGGACCGACAGGACGCCGAGGTTGTAGTTGGCCTTGACCGCGAAGTGAACCGTCGAGTCGGGGTAGTGGTCGTCTAACGCCGACCGGACCTCCCGGTAGTTGCGCCGCAGGTCCTCCTCGAAGAAGGCGTACAGTGGCGTGTCGAACTCCTCGAAGAGCGCGTCTCGGTGGTCCAGCAGTCGGGCTTTGCGTGCCGCTAAGTCCATACTCGGTGCAGGGGCAACGCCGACAAAAGGTATCGACCTAGTATGCGGGGTAGCCGAATTCCTCTCGGACCGTGTAGTCTCGAAGAACCGTAACGACGAACTCGTAGACCAGAAAGTCGAACGAGCAGTTCGAGACTAACTTATTCGTCGTCCTCGTCTTCGTTAATCTCGGGACGAACATTCGGACCGTTCACGACTGTCTGACCCTCTAACACTAAGTCGTCCTCGTCATCGCGTTCCTCGTTAGCGCTATCGGAGTGTAAGTGGGTCATACGCTGTTTCTCCTGCTATCAGTTTGTTACCCTTCCGATAAAATACTTCGGAAGATAGTTTATAACGACGATATTTGGCCCCAAAGCTGATGCGTTCTAATCACTCCCCATGTGACCGAGGAGTTAACACCCCTGCTCTACGAGAGCTTTTCGCATGGACGAACCCGCCGTCCGCTTCGCGGACCTCGAAACGCTGGTCGCGGCGCGCGGCCCGCCGGGCGCAGAGTACCCCGTCGCCGACGCCTTCGCCGAACTGGTCGAACCGCACGTCGATTCGGTGACGTACGACGAGATGGGTAACGTAATCGCCACGAGCGAGGGCGACCCCGACGCGCCCGAGATTTTGCTCGCGGCCCACACCGACGAACTCGCCATGCTCGTGGACGGCGTGACCGACGACGGCTTTCTGGAGTACACGATGCTCGGCGGTCACTACAAGGGGAACTTCCCCGGCCAGCGCGTCCGGGTCGGTCCCGACGGCCTCCTCGGCGTCGTCGGCGCGAAGTCCCGCCACTACATGTCCGACGACGAGAAGGCGTCGCTGGCGGAGAATCTCGTCGTAGACGTGGGCGCGACGAGTCGCGCCGAGGTCGAGGAGTTGAACGTCGAACCCGGCGACCACGCGATGTGGGACCGCGAGGTCGCCGACCTCGCCGGGGACCGCATCACGGGCCGGGCGCTCGACGACCGCCTCGCGCTGGCGGTCCTCCTCGGGGTCGCGCGCGCCGCCGACACCGACGCCACGGTCCACTACGCCGCCACGGTGCAGGAGGAGGTCGGCCTCCGGGGCGCGCGGGCGACCGGGTTCTCGGTGGACCCCGACGTGGCCGTCGCGGTCGAAATCTTCCCGGCCGACGACTACCCCGCGGGCGGCGACGACGGGCCGGATGTCGAACTCGGCGCGGGGCCGGTCGTGGAGTTCGGCGACGGCACCTCCGAGTACATGTTCGGGGGCGTGTTGGTCGATAGGCAGACGCGCTCGTGGCTCGAAAGTGCCGGGGAGTCGGCCGACGTGGCGCTCCAGCAGGCCGTGATGATAGGCGGGACCACCGACGCCACCGAGTTCCAGCAGGTCGCTGGCGGGCGACACGCCGGAGCCATCGCGGTCCCCTGTCGCTACACTCACTCGCCGGTCGAGACGGTCTCACTCGCCGACGCGAACGAGACGGCGGCAGTTCTCACGGAAGCACTGGCGACGGAGTTCCCGTCGCGCGAGGAGGTCCGGTGGGGATGAGACCCGACACGCCCGCACTCGAAACCCGCGACGAACTCGCGGAGTACGTCGAGTCCTACGCCGACCGCATCGACGGGCGACTCGGCGTCTTTCTGGGATTCCCCCGCGGTCCCGACGAGTTCGACGCGGTGGTCGAGCGGAACGCAGCGACCGCCTTCGCCGCCGCGAGCGTCATCAAACTGCCACTCCTCTACGCGCTCTACGACGAGTACGACGGCCGACTCGCGGAGTTGGGCGAGCGACGCGAGATTGCGCCCCGGAACCGCGTCGCGGGGAGCGGTCTCTACCACCTGCTCGACTCGCCCGACCCCTCGGTCGAGGACCTCGCTCGGGCGATGATAGCCATCAGCGACAACGCCGCGACGAACGAACTTATCGACCTCCTCGGGATGGAGCGTATCGAGGAGACCGCCGCCGACCTCGGGATGGCCCGGACCCGCCTGCGCCGGAAGATGATGGCGACGGTCGGCGACAACGACCTCGAACTGAGCGACGACTGGCCCGAGGGCGAACCCGCCAACGCGACCGCGCCCGCCGACTGCGCGCGCCTGTTCGCCGACCTGATTCACCGGGCGACGCTCTCGGAGGCGGCCTACGACCGACTGGCGGTCCCGCTCCGCGAGCAGAAACACGCGATGCTGTTCCCGCGCTATTTCCCGATGGATGTCGAGTGCGTCCACAAGACCGGACAACTCCCGAGCGCCGCGCTCGACGCCGGGTACGTCGAACCGCCGGGGAAGGCGGGCGACGCGTCGGAGTCGGTCACTCCCGACCCCGACGACCCGCCCCTCGTGTTCGCGGTGTTCGCCGACGACCTCGACACCGGCACCGACGGGACCGACGCCATCGCCGAAATCGGTGACGCGGCGTTCTCGTGGCTGTCGAGTCGGTCGGCGTGAGAGCGAAAGAGAGTCTCGATGACTCCGACTCAACGCGCAAGTTCCGAGGTCCGGAATCGAAGATAGCCGAGCGTAATCGGACCGAGGAGCCACAAAAGCAGGACGATTATCATGAACCACTCCTGTAAGAAGAACGGTCTCGTTTCACTTCCGCCGGAGATGAGTCCGTTGCTGGCGAACGCGTACGCCGTCGTGGGACTGAGACGGAAGACGAAGTCGTACAGTTGCGGCATGGCGCTGAGGCCGAACATCGACTCGACGATTTGGGCCGCGAGTTTTCTCGGCTGGAGGAGGATTATCCACCCGAGGACGAAGAACAGGTACGCACCGAGCGCACTCGCGAGCGAGCGACCTCGACTCCCGGTGAGCGCCGAGATACCGATGCCGATAGCAGTCCAGACGGCGGCGAAGTACAGCGTCAGGGCCGTTACGGCCACGTAGGTCGCGACTGGCACGCTTCCGAACTTCACTAGCAGGAGGACGCCGCCGATAGCGAACGCGGCCCCGAACCCGAGTGCCGTCACTGCCGTTCGACCGACGAACTTCCCGACGATGGCTTCGAGTCGCGTGTTGGGGAGTCCGAGGAGAAACGTCGCGCTCCCGGACTCCAGTTCGCCAGTAACTGCGTCGTAACTCGTGACGAGTACCGCGATGGGAAACAGGAGTGTGCCGAGGGTGACGAGACTTGAGAGGGCGGCTTCGAGGGGAGTCAAGTCCGCCTGTTGTGGACTCCCGGACTGCGTCAGAATCGGGACGGCGAGGACGAGCGACACGACTCCGAACAGCGTCCACAACGTCTTCGAGCGTCGAACGTCGCGGAACTCTTTTCGAGCGATGACACTCCAGTTCATGCGGTCACCTCCGCGGCCATTCCGCCGTCGCTCTCGGCCGTTTCGTCGTCGGTGTACGTCTCGAACATCTCTTCGAGGGACGCCTGCTCGGCGATGATGTCGGTCACTCCCACTCGGTCGTGCAGGTACGCGACCACGTCCGCCTTCACCGTCGGATTCTCGCAGGTAACGCGGAGGGTCGATCCATCGACCTCGACGCTCTGGACGCCATCGACCGATTCGAGCGTCAAGTCGTCGGGTTTCGTCCGGACCGTCGCCTCGATGACGCAGTTGGAGAACACCTCCTCGCGGAGATTGTCTATCGTGTCCTGCGCGACGAGTCGTCCGTCGTTGAGAATTCCGACGCGGTCACAGACGGCTTCGACTTCCGCGAGGATGTGACTGGAGAAGAAAACCGCCGTCCCGTCGGCGGCCTCTTCGCGGATGAGTTCGCGCATCTCTCGCATTCCGGTCGGGTCCAACCCCGACGAGGGTTCGTCCAGAATCAGCAGGTCGGGGTCGCCGACGATAGCCATCCCCAGTCCGAGCCGTTGAGCCATTCCTTTCGAGTACTGGCTCACCGGGCGTTCGGCGTCCGCAGGGTCGAGTCCCACACGTTCCACGACGGTATCGACATCCATCTCGACGCCCTTACAGGACGCGGCGAATTCGAGGTGTTCGCGTCCCGTCAACCTGTCGTACGGCGCAGCGTCTTCGGGTAGGATGCCGATACGCTCTCGAATCCGGTGAGACTCCTCGTGGGTATCGTGTCCAAAGACGTAGGCCTCGCCGTCGGTTGGATGAAGGAAATCGAGCAGGAGATTGATAGTCGTCGATTTCCCCGCCCCGTTGGGACCGAGAAAGCCGTACACCTCCCCTTCTTCGACGACCAAGTCCAGCGTATCGACGGCGACGACCGACTCGCCGAACGTCTTGGTCAGGCCATCTGTTTGGATTACTGCCATGTCAGGTGATGCGTAGATGTGGTTCATCAGCTTTTCTAACAAGACGACACGACTAGACCTGTCATTGAACACTATACTATAATTGTGAGGTAATATCTATCAAAGATAAATAATTTCACATTATGTGGGGCGCGGTTAACGTCGCTGACGTGACATGATACTCGTTACCACGTCTCGACAACCGATTTATAAGAAGCCGCGAAACGAACGTGTACGCTCGAATCCCGACGGAAACGACCCGACGACAGACCCACAACTTTCAAACCGACCCCCTTCGTTTCGAAACCTCATGGACCTCGCAGCCGACGACAGTATCACCGAGGGCGGTCTCCTCGGTCCGATGTTCAAGCTCGCGTGGCCCATCGTCGTCATCCAGCTGTTGCAGGTGACGTACAACATCGCCGACACGTTCTGGCTCGGACGCCTGTCGGCCGATGCGGTGGGCGCGCTGAGCCTCGCGTTTCCGCTCATCTTCCTGCTCATCTCCATCGCGGGCGGGTTCACGACCGCGGGGTCGATTCTGGTCGCCCAGTACACCGGTGCCGACAGCGAGGGGTCGGCCGGTGAAGTCGCGGGCCAAATCGTCTCGTTCGTCACGCTGTTGGCGCTCACCCTGAGCGTCATCGGGTACTTCGCCACCGAGCCGATGCTCGGCGCGCTCCCGAGTCAGGCCCAGACGACCGACCAAATCGTTCCGCTTGCCCGCGACTACATGGAGGTGTTCTTCCTCGGACTCCCCTTCCTGTTCGGCTTCTTCGTGTTCACGTCGCTGATGCGAGGCTACGGCGACACGAAGACCCCGATGCGGGTGATGTTCGTCTCGGTCGCGCTCAACGTCGTGTTGGACCCGCTTCTCATCTTCGGCTACGGGCCGTTTCCCGCGCTGGAGATAGAGGGCGCGGCGCTGGCGACCATCATCTCCCGAGGAGTCGCCAGTGCGCTGGGCTTCTACGTCCTGTTCGTGGCGAAGGCCGGGCCGGACGTGTCGGTCGCCGACCTCGTGCCCGATTTGGGGTACATCTGGGACATCGTGCGCATCGGCGTTCCCTCGACCGTCGAGCAGTCGATGAGTGCGCTGGCGATGATAACGCTGACCGCGATGGTCGTCCAGTTCGCCCCGCCGGTCGTCTCGGCGTACGGACTGGGCAACCGACTCGCGTCGCTCGTCTTCCTGCCCGCGATGGGACTCGGCCGGGCGACCAACACGATGGTCGGCCAAAACCTCGGCGCGGGTAAGTCCGACCGGGCCGAGCGAGCGGTCTGGATTGCCGCCAAGGCGGGCGCTGGCGTGATGTTCGTCGTCGCCATCGTCGCCGCACTCGTCCCCGGACCCATCGTCTCGGTGTTCCTCGCGACCGGGAGCGAGGCCGCCCGCGAGACCGTCGCGTACGGCTCGACGTACCTCCGGGTTCGCTCGGTCGAGTTCGTCTTCATGGCGGTCTTGCAGGTCATGCTCGGGGCCTACCGCGGCGCGGGCAACACCAAGACCGCGATGGTGTTCTCGATGGTCGCGCTCTGGCTCGGCCGCGTGCCGACGGTGTACTACCTCGCGTTCGTCGCGGGGTTCGGCGCGACGGGCATCTGGTTCGGGATGGCGCTCGGGAGCATCGTCGGCGGCATCGCGGCCGCGCTCTGGTTCACCCGCGGGACGTGGAAAGAGACAGTCATCGACGACGAGGAGACGGACTCTCCGGACGCCTCCGCGAGTACCGAAGCACCCGAGACGCCCGCCAGCGCCGAACCGCCCCGGTCCGCCGAGAACCCCGACGCGCCGACCCCCGATTCGCCCGATACGGACCTCTCGGAACCCTCCGCCTCGGAGGGGAAGTGACCGACCTCGTTCCTCGACTCGACGCGCTACAACTCGACTTCCGTGCCGATTCCTCGCTCCGCGGCCTTCTCGAAGACGTACTCCGCGCTCGCGGCGTCCAGCACCGCGGTCCCGACGCTCTCGACCACCAGAATCTCGTCGTCGGTCTCGCGTCCGGCGCGCTCCTCGAAGACCTCCGAGAGGGGAACGAAGTCGTCTTCGGCGAGGTCCGCGGCTATCGCGTCCCCGATTTCGGCGACCTCCTCGGGCACGTCCGCGAAGACCCGACTCGCGCGCTCGAACACCTCGGGAGCCAGTTCCTGCATCTCGGCAGTGTAGGCCCCGACCGCGACGACCAGCGCGCCGGGCGCGAGCGCGTCGGCCGGGAACACCGGTTCGGTCGCCGTCGTCGCCGTGACGACCACGTTCGCACCGGAGACGGCGGCTTCCGGACTCTCGGCGGTCTCGACGGAAACGTTTCTCTCCTCGAACTCCTCGCGGAGGTCGGCGGCGCAGGACTCCTTGGAGTCGCTGGGCGAGTAGACCTGGACGGACCGGAGGTCGGTCGCGGCCGCGATTGCGCGGGCCTGCCAGCGCGCCTGCGTGCCCGCGCCGACGAGCGCGAGCGCGAGACCGTCCGTCTCTTGGGGACCTGCGCCCGCGGCCAACTCGGCGGCCGCGAGTCCGCCGATACACCCCGTGCGGGCGTTGGTGATTCGGGTCCCTGCGAGGTAGCCCGCCGGAAGCCCGGTCTCGGCCTCGGTCAGCGCGATTTGGGCGTTGACCGTCGGGAGGCCGCGCTCGGCGTTGCCCTCGTGGACGCCGACGAGTTTCGTCGCGTAGAAGCGCGCGCCGTGGAGGTACGCGGGCATGACGAGGCCGGTTCCGGCGGGGTCGCCACCGTCGCTCGCGTCGTCCGCCGCGGTCGAATCTCGGCCGCCGAGACCGATGCCGACCGGGAAGTGCGGGCGGTCGGGGCGTTCGACCTCGTCGCGGCCCTGCTTGCGGAAAGCGTCGCGGACTACCGGCAGGAGGTCGGCGAGGTCGAGGCAGTCGGCCACGTCACCGTCGGAGCAAACTCTGACCATGCCCGGCGCTTGGAGCGCGGGGGCGTTAGCGTTTCCCCCGGCGAACGCGGAGCCTCAGAACGATTCGTCGGTGTTCTCGCCCTCGTTTCCGGCACCGCGGTCGGAGTACCCCTCCCGACCCACCGCGTCGGCGCTGACCCGGTTGAGGATGGCCTGTTCGACCTCGTCGGCCGACTCGAAGGTCTCGTCGCCGCCCGTGACCATGACCTCCTCGAAGCTCTCCTCGCCGTCCGGCAGGCCGATTTCGTGGTCGCCGAACCGGTCCATCAGCTCCTCGGCGTCCATCGGGTAGTCGGCGTCCCGCAGGTCGTCTTTCAGGTCGCCGAGTTCGAGCCCCATCTCGCGGCTGTCGTCGGTGTCGCTCATAGCGTGGCTACGCCGCGAACTCGAATAAGGCGTGTGGCCCCGAGGAGTTCCGTCGGGCCGAATCGCGCGACTCGGCACCGGTAGCCGCGTTCCGGGCCTCCTCGGCCGACCACGGTTCCGCGTACCGTCACAATCCTCGGGTCCGCGAATATTCACGGCCTACAGGATGCGCCGTGGCCGCGCTCGCACGCCGCGGTTCCGCGCGAGCGCGGACGCACGCGGGGAGGTTCGGGGCGCGGTGCGGTGCCGGTGCGGGTCGATGCGGTACGGGCGGTTGCGGTCTTCATAGCAGTCGGCTTCGGGACGGTTCGCGGTGCTGTACGGTACAGTGGTGACGGCTCCCCATCCAACCCCCGAAAACCATCCGGTCCGGAATCCACCGCCGAGGAATCCACCGCCTACAAGTCCGCACGCGCCGACGCCACCGACATGGACCTCTTCGACTCGACGTGGACCGACGCCGACGCGGCCGCGACCGACCTCGCGCTCCTCCCGGTCGGGAGTACCGAACAGCACGGTCCCCACGCGCCCCTCGGGACCGACGTGCTGACGGCGGAGGCGGTCGCCGACGAGGCCGCCGCGACCTACGACGGCGAGGTCGTGGTCGCGCCAGCGATTCCGGTGGGGGTGGCCGAGGAGCACCGCCAGTTCACCGGGACGCTGTGGGTCAGCGCGGACACCTTCCGGAGCTACGTCCGGGAGACGGTCGCCAGCCTCGCACACCACGGCTGGGACCGGGTGGTGCTGGTCAACGGCCACGGCGGGAACGTCGGCGCGCTCCGGGAGGTCGCGGCGACCATCGCGCGCCACGACGCGGCCTACGCGGTCCCGTTCACGTGGTTCGAGGCGGTCGGCGACCACAGCGACGACATGGGCCACGGCGGGCCGCTCGAAACCGCGATGCTCCGGCACGTCGCGCCCGACCTCGTGCGCGAGGAGCGCGTCGAGGAGGCCCGCGAGGGAGCCAGCGACGGCTGGGGCGAGTGGGTCAGCTATGCGAATCTGGCGGTCGATTCGGCGGAGTTCACGGAGAACGGCGTCGTCGGCGACCCCGCCGAGGGGTCGGTAGAACGCGGCGAGGAGTTGCTGGAACTGGCGGGCGAGGCGCTGGTGTCGCTGTTGGCGGCGGTCGAGTCGCGGGACGTGTCGCTCCCGCCGCACAAGTAGCGCGGTCGAGTGACGGACGTTCGCGCGGTCCGGCGCGTTTCGCGGTACTTCGAGTCGCTACTCGGCGGCCTCGGCTTCTTCGGCGTCCTCGTCGTCGGTCTGGGCCTCGTCGGACTCCTCGTCGGTGTCGGCATCCGCCGCGGCGTCCGCTTCGTCGTCGGCCTCCTCGTCGTCGGCCTGTAGTTCTTCGAGGGTGTTCTTCACCCCCGGAATCGTGCTGGTGAGGTCGCCGACCTGTTCTTTGGCGTCCTCGATGTCCTCGATGGCCTCCTCGACGCGGCCGATTTCGGCTTCGAGGTCGTCGGCCTCCTCGAACGCGTCGGCGCGCTCGCCCATCGTGTACCACTTCTTGGCGTCCCGGAGGTGGTCGGCGGCGTCGCCGGTGTCGAGCGCGGACCGGAGCGCGTTCAGCGCGCCGAGGGTGTTGTCGGCCTCGACGTTCCAGATGTCGTCGGTGTCGGGGAGCGAATCGCTGGCCTGTTCGAGGCTGGCCTCCACGTCCTCGCGGACCTCGCTGGCCGCCTCGCCGAACAGCTCGTCCTCGTCGAGTGTCGATTGGCTCATACGTTTCCGTTCGGCGCGATGCCTTTTAAACCCACGCCCGAAACCGAAAGTGAAACCCGGTCACTGGTCGGCGACCGGTCGGGTCGAACCGAAAGCGACGACGCGAATGGGGAGCGCGACTCCTCGGTCGGGCGGCACTCCTCGGCCGAATATTTATCAGCGGTCGGGAGAAAGACGAACGTATGGAGGACATTTTCGTCGGACGACTCATGTCGTCGCCCGTGAAGACGGTCTCGCCCGACACGAAGGCACACGTCGCCGCCGAGACGATGCTGGACGAAGGTATCGGTTCCGTGGTCGTCACCGACGACGACGGCCAGTTGCTCGGCATCCTCACCGCGACGGACTTCGTTCACATCGCGGCCGAACAGCGGTGGGCCACCGACGCGACGGTCGAGAACTACATGACGACCGACGTGACGACGACCGACGCGAACGCGGAGGTCCGGGACATCGCCGACCTGATGATAGAGGAGGGCTTCCACCACGTCCCGGTCGTGGACGACGACGAGGGCGTCGTCGGCATGGTCACGACGACCGACATCACGGCCTACATGTCCCACGTCCAGACGCCCAGTCCGTCGTAAGCGGACGATTCTGCGGATTTGCCGCTTTTTCGAGTGTAACGGTCAGCTACCGCATCGCGCGAATTTTCACCGACCACAGGATGCGCCGCACGCTCGGCCGCGCATGCGGTTCCGCGCGGCCGAGCGCGCAGGCGGGGAGGTTCGGGGCGCGGTCTGCGGTGCGGTAGCGGTGCTGTGCGTAGTGGTGCTGTGCGTAGCGGTTGCGGTCTGATTGGCGTCGGCGATAGGTCGCCGCGCCGTCGCGGTGCTGTCACGGGACCGTTCATTTTGGTGCTGTCACGGGACCGTTCAGTTTCGGTGCTGTCACGAGACCGTTCAGTTTCGGTGCTGTCACGGGACCGTTCATTTTGGTGCTGTCACGGGACCGTTCAGTTTCGGTGCCGCCGCGGCCCGACACGAACTGACTAGGGATTTCTATAGCCACTTCAAAAATATCTAGACAATGCTAAAGAAATGCCATACCTATGCTACAGACTCGACTCTCATCAGCGGGTAGCCGTCCTCCATCTCCATCCGGGTGACGACGGAGACGCCCTCGTAGTCCACGACGACTTCGACCTCCATGAACCGACCCGTGAGTTCGGTGTACCCGCCGGTCATCTCGTCTCGGAGCTTGTCGGTCAGAATCTCGACGCTCACCGAGTCGGCGAACGGTTGGTTCTCGATGGACTCCTCGATGGCGGTTTCGAGGCTCGGCGCGCTCTCGGGGCTGACGGGCGTCCCGGCGAACTGGTGGTAGAGCGCGCCGAACTTGATGCCCGCCTCGAAGCAGGCCTCCTCGGCGTCGGTGGGGTCGGAATCGGTCGTCTCCATGCTCGAAGGCCTCGCGGGCAATCCGTTAAAGTCGCCCGGTCTGCGTGCCGGTCCAATCGCCCGGACTGTGTGCCGGTCCAGTCGCCCGGCCGGAGCGTCGGCCCGACGCAGACCCGTCCCTGCGCCGGTCCAACACAGAATACCTATCAGTCTCCGACACCTGCCGTACCCATGGACTACGCATCTAACCTCGACAGAGCCATGGACGCGACGCCCGACTTCGAGGGCCAGAGCGAGCGATTCAGCTACCCCGACGCCAACGCGCAGAAGGACGGCGCGTTCACCCGACTCACCAACCTGAGCGACGTTGCCGACGCACTCGGCCGGGACCCCGAACACATCCACAGCGCGCTCCAGCGCGAACTCGGTACCAACGGGAAACTCGAAGACGGCCGCGCGCGCTACAACGGGACCTTCTCCGGGTCGGACTTCGACGCCGCCTTGGAGAGCTACGTCCAAGAGTTCGTCCTCTGTTCGGAGTGTGGCCTGCCGGACACCCGCCTCGTCCGCGAGAACCGCAACCTGATGCTGCGCTGTGACGCCTGTGGTGCGTTCCGCCCCGTGACGAAGCGTTCGACCTCCTCGCAGAACCAGAACCGCGAAGCGGTCGAGGAGGGCGCGACCTACGAGGTCAAAATCACCGGCACGGGTCGCAAGGGCGACGGCGTGGCCGAGAAGGGCAAGTACACCATCTTCGTGCCCGGTGCCCAAGAGGGCGACGTGGTGCAGATCTACATCAAGAACATCAGCGGGAATCTGGCGTTCGCGCGACTCGCCTAACCGCTCTACGGTTTCTCTCGGGACTTCTCCTCTCTCTGAATCTCCCGGTTCTCACTCGGTCAGTGGCATCACGACGCCGAACACCAGCGGCGAGAGCAACGCGCCGAGCGTCCCCAGTATCTCGAAGTTCACGAACAGCGCGTTCTCCCACGCCGGGAGCGTGAGGTGCATCGCCGCCGCGGCGAGTTCGCCGCCCGCCCCGACCGCGAACAGTGCGAGACTGCACAGGAATCCAGTTTTGGCCAGCCACTGGTAGTTCAGGTCTCCGTATCGTCCCATGCGTTCGGGTCCGCCGAGAGGCCGGAAAAACGTTGTCGTTCTTCACGTATCACAAAACACGTTTATGCGTCTAGGTTCTCGGTCGTCGTAATGTACGAACTACTGACCGAACTCGGGACCGAGGCGTTCGCGGTCGTCGCGTACGCACTGGGGACGGTCGCGCTGTCGTTGTTCGGACTCGCCGCGGAGTACAACAGCCTCCAGCGATTCGTCGGCGGGGAGACGCTCCTCGCCGGGTGGTTCGCGGTCATGGGCCTCGTGGCGCTGGCGTTCGCGGTGCAACTCGGCCGCGAGCGGCTCCTGCCACGACTCGCCGCCGACAACTGACTCCGCACCGAATCGTACCTTACTTATCATCCGATTCCCTCTCTCCACCTGAATGGACGACCCAGTCCTGCTAACGGGCGCGGAGGGCCGCGTCGGGCAGGCCATCCTCTCGGACCTCTCGGCTGAGTACGAGTGGCGACTCCTCGACCGGGACCCACCGACCCACGACACGAACCACGAGTTCGTCGTCGCCGACATCACCGACGAGGAGGCCGTCCGCGAGGCCGCCGAGGGCGTCGGGGCCATCGTTCACCTCGCGGGCGACCCCCGTCCCGAAGCGCCGTGGAACAGCGTGCTGAACAACAACATCGACGGCACCCGGAACGTCTTGGAGGCCGCCGTCGCGGAGGGCGTCGAGAAGGTCGTGTTCGCCTCGTCGAACCACGCCGTCGGGGCCTACGAGACCGACGAGCGCACGCCCGACATGTACCGACCGAGCGACGACTACCAACTCGACGGCACGGAACTGCCTCGCCCCTCGAACCTCTACGGCGTCAGCAAGGCGACCGGCGAGGTCTTGGGTCGGTACTACCACGACGAACACGGTCTGAGCGTGGTCTGCGTCCGCATCGGCAACCTGACGAAGAACCACCCGCCGAGAGACTACGAGCGCGGGCAGGCGATGTGGCTCTCGCACAGCGACTGCGCGCACCTGTTCGACCGGTGCATTCAGGCCGATTACGACTACGAAATCGTCTACGGCATCTCGGACAACGACCGGAAGTACTACTCCATCGAGAACGCCCGCGAGGTGCTGGGCTACGAACCCAAAGACAACTCCGCCGAGTTCGCCAACGCCGAGTGCTGAATCCGGCTCGACGGTCGCGTTCTAATCGAACAGTCCCTCTACGTCCTCTTCTTCGTGTCTTCGTTTCCCCACCGCACCCTCCAATCGCTGGAAGATTATCCCGCGGTTCGCCGCGTCGCGCGCGAAGTCCATCACGAACGTCACGAACTGGCTGGTCGCCTTCCCGCCGTCCAAGTCCGCCAGAGCGTACTCGATTGCCTTCTCGACCACGCTCTCGTCGTAGCCGTACTCCTCGGCCACCACCTCGGCGACGACCGCGCTGGCCTCGAAGCGCAGGTCCTCGGGTCGGAGCGGGACCTCCTCGTGAGTCAGGTCGGGGGGCGCGACGCGCTCTACGTGTTCGGGGTCGCTGGCGACCGCCCGGAGATAGTTCCGCACGTCGCCGACGTTCACGCCTCGGTAGTCGGCCGGGAGGTCCGCGAGGTAGCCCGCGCCGCTCTCGGCGAGACCCCGGACGCCCGCCCAGTTCGCGCCGTAGGCGTGGTGGACCGCCGCGGTGAACTGGATGAGTCCGTGGAGGAGTCGCTCGTCGTCGCTCCCCGCCGCCAAGTCGAGCCAGCGGTCCTCCCACGCGTCGTGGGCCGCGTGGAACTCGCCGTCGTTGTAGATGGCGACCCCGGCCCGGAGGTGGTCGGCCATCTCACTCCGGTCGTCGCTCGTGTTGCCCCGGTAGTCGTCGTTCATGCGCCCCGTTGGGCGTCGGCGAGCAAGTGCGTTCGGACTCGAAAGCGTCAACTTCCCGGCGCGAATCTGTCGGCCCGATGCACCGCCGCCACCTCCTCGCGACCCTCGGCGGCGTCGCCCTGTTCGGCACCGCCGGATGCGCGACGAACGCCTGTTCGCCCTCCCCGACGACCGAGTTCGACCCGCCCCGGACGGCGTGGCCCCGGCCGCGCTTCGGCCCGACGAACGTCGCCGCGGCCGACGCCTCCGGAGTCGATGCCCCCGCGGACGGACCGACGGCGCGCGGACCGACGGCACGTGGCCCGTCCGACGACCCCGCGACCGCGTGGACCTGCGACCTGCCCGACGACGCGCGCGACGACGGCGCGACCAGCGCGCCGGTCGTCGCCGACGGCACCGTCTACGTCGCCACCGGTCTCCCCGGCCGATTCGCCGAGGAAGGGAGCGACGGCTCCCTGCTCGCAATCGACGCCGCGACCGGAGAGACGCGCTGGTCGAGCCGCCTCCCCGAGGGCGCGACCGGGCCGCCGACGGTCGCGGACGGGACCCTCCTCGTCGGCGCGAGAGACGGCACGCTCCGAGGATTCGACTTCGAGGGCACCCGAAAATGGTCGGTCGGCTTCGACGCGCCGCCCAACACTCCGACAGTGGTCGGCGACGCGGCTTACCTGACGACGGCGCAGGGGTCCGTGAAGGCCGTCGCGCTCCCGAGCGGCGACGCTTGCTGGACGGTCTCACAAAAGCGACCCCGCGACCACCTCGGCTTCGGCCGGGCGTACCACTCGGCCGCGAAACCGGCGGTCGCCGACGGCACGGTCTACGCTCCGACCGCGACGGCCGACGGCGAGGAGGGCCACAGTATCCGGCAGGGGCGACTCCTCGCCATCGACGCCGAGTCGGGCGAGCGACGCTGGCAGTACCGGTTCGAAACCGACGAACTGCCCCGCGCGCCCGCAGTCCGCGACGGGACTGTCTACGTCGCTGGCGGCGACGCGCTCCACGCCGTCGCGGCGGAGTCGGGCGAGCGTCGCTGGTCGTTCGCCACCGGCTACGACGAGAGTAGCGCCCCGGCGGTCGCCGACGGAACGGTGTACGTCTCCTCGAAGAACGTCTACGCGCTCGACGCCGAGACCGGCGACGAGCGGTGGCGACACGTCAATCTGGCCACGTCCGGGTCGATTACTCACGACGACCAGACTGCGCTCACCGACTCGCCCGCGGTCGCCGACGGGGCGGTCTACGTCGCGGTCGGCGCGCTCGACGCCGAGACGGGCACGGAGCGGTGGGGCGAGTTCGGCAACCGGCCCGACAGCGAGTACTTCTATCCGACGGACCGCGACGACGTGGCCGCTGGCGGCCCCGCGCTCGCGGACGGCGCGGCCTACGTCGCGACGACGTACGGTGTGATTCACAAGTTCGCTGGCGGAGGTGATGGCGCGTGAAGCGTCGGGCGCTCCTCGCGGCCTGCGGCGCGACGCTCTCGGCTGGCTGTGCGGGCTGGAGTCCGCTCGGCGGGCCGGTCGGTTCGGGCTGTGAACTCGCCGAGGAGGTACCGGGCGACGCCGAGTGGGGCGCGCCGAGGGGTGGCCCGCGGAACACCGCCTCGGCACCGGCGAACCGAACGCCAGCACCGCCGCTGTCGGTTTCGTGGACGTTTTCGATACCGGGCGTGATGGGGACGCCGACGCCGACCGTGGTAGACGGGACGGCGTTCGTCACTGACTTGGATGGGAGCGCCTTCGCAATCGACGCTGAGACGGGCGACCGACAGTGGCGAACCGCTGTCGCGGAGATCGAGAGCGGCGTCACGGTCGGCGACGGTCTCGCGGTCGTCACGAGCGACGAGGGCGTGGTCGCGCTCGACGCCGACGACGGGACCGAGCGGTGGGTCGCGGCGGTCTCGCCCGCCTACGAGGCGACGCCGGTCGTCGCCGACGACAGCGTCTACGTGCCGTCTGACCTCGGAATCGTCGCGCTCGACGCCGCCGACGGAACCGAGCGGTGGCGATACGTGACCGGCCTGCGGACGAAGGCATCGCCAGCGGTGGCCGACGGCACGGTCTTCGTGGGGAACGACGACGCCTACGTCTACGCGCTCGACGCCGCGACCGGCGACCCACGGTGGCGGTTCAAGACCCGCGGAGAGGTGGCCTGCTCCCCGGCGTTCGCCGGTGGAACGGTCTACGCGGGGTCCCGAGAGGGACGAGTCTACGCGCTCGACGCCGAGACGGGCAAACGGCGCTGGTCCCGCGCCGTCACGCGATCCGTCGAAGGGGTCGAGGACCTCGCGGTCGGTCACGGGAACGTCTACGTCGGTGCCGACGAGCGACTGCACGCTGTCGGACGCGAGTCCGGCGAGCAGTGCTGGCGCTCGGGGCGCTACGTCAGCCGGTACTCCGGTGGTCCGGCGGTTGGTGACGGACGCGTGTACGCCCCGACGGACCGCGGGGGCGGCGACATCGACCTGCGCGAGACGAGCATCGGCGGGTTCGACGCCGGAACCGGCGAACTCGTCTGGCGGCTCGACGCGGGCGACGACCGGCGGATGGATATCGCCCCCGCGATAGCCGACGGGGCGCTCTTCGCCGGAGGCAACGTAGCCGGGTCGCTCGCAGTCGCGCGACTCGACCCGCGATGAGAACGGAGCGTTCGCTCCTCGGTTGGTTCGATAACTGAGATACGGACGACTCGCTACGCTCGTCGTCGTTGCGTCGCGGCAGAAACGTCCTGACGGAGTCCTCACGAGCGAAGCGAGTGAGGGCACGTCAGGTCGTGAACGAAGTGAACGTCCTGACGGAGATTTGAACTCGCCGAGACGGTCCGGGCGTGCGGCCTTCGGCCGTTCCGGGCGTGCGACTCGTCTGCTCAAATCTCCGTAAATGGAGTTTCCGCGACGCGGACGACTCGCTACGCTCGTCGTCGTTGCGTCGCGGCAGAAACGCCCTGACGGAGTCCTCACGAGCGAAGCGAGTGAGGGCACGTCAGGTCGTGAACGAAGTGAACGTCCTGACGGAGATTTGAACTCCGGTCCCTGGCTCCGCAAGCCAAGAGGATAGTCCACTACCCTATCAGGACTCATCTCTACGTATGCCGGTTCTACTTATAAGGGTCACGGTCTGATGGCGGCGTGATACGGCGGCACACGCCACAAACCAATTTTTCCATCCGTGGGAACTATGAAAGGGGCCGTCGGACACTCCGTATGGACAGACGGGAGCTACTCGGGCGGTTCGGCGGGCTCCTCGCGGTCGGCTCGTTCGGCGGCTGTCTCGCCCAATCCGGAGACGACACCGGAGCGGGCGGCGGAGCGACGACCCGCGAGACGACCGAACGCCCGACGACCGTCACGGACCGGACGACCACCACCGAGGAGACGACCGACGGCGGGACCACCGGCGCGACGACCCGAACCACCGAGAGCGGCCCGACCACCGACGAGGGCCGACCGGGCGCGATAGCCGCGACAGAACTCGAACTCCTCGGGGTGGAGTGTGGCGAGCCGACCAGCGAGGCCAGCGTCGCGTTCGCCGACGGCGGGTCGTCGGTCGTCGTCTCCGGGACGATTCCGGGGTCGAACGGCTGTTATCTCGCCAAACTGGTCGAGGCGAGCTACGACTCCGAGACCCGGACTCTCGACGTGACGGTCTCCTCGGCGGCAAAAGAGGGGTCGCAGGTCTGCACTCAGTGCATCGTCAAGATAGACTACGAGGCGACCGTCTCGGTGTCCGGCGACGGACCCGAGCGCGTGACCGTGACCCACTCGGCGATGGGCGAGTCGAAGACCGTCGCCACTGCCGACTCGTCCTGAGAGACCGACCCGAGCGGTCGAGCGAGCGAAGGTTTATATCCGGAGACGGGACCAACTCGGCCCGTGACTCACCGACCGCCGCGACCGAACGCCGGACCGACGGGGGCGCGACGACCGCCCGACGAGAGCGCGACTGGTCGGCGCTCTCTGCAAAGACAATCCTTAAGCGCGGGCCACTCTTGCGATACGATACGATTATGGGCGCGATAGAGGACGTTCACGCCGACCTCGACGCCGACGTATCTCTCGAGGAGTTCCGCGAGGCGGTCGAGGAGAAGGTCGAGCAGATGGGCGGTCTCGCCGACGAGGAGACGGCCGCGATGCTCATCGCCCACGAGTTGGACGAGGAGGGCGGGGAGGTCGAGACCGTCGCCGACATCGAACCGGGCATGGAGGAGGTCAAGTTCGTCGCCAAGGTCGTCGGGGTGGGCGACGTGCGGACCTTCGAGCGCGACGACGAGGACCGCGAGGACGGCCGGGTCCTGAACGTCGAAGTCGCCGACGAGACCGGGTCGATTCGCATCACCTTCTGGGACCAGCAGGCCGACGCCGGAGAAGAGGAACTGGAACCCGGCGACGTGCTTCGCATCGCTGGCCGCCCCAAGGAGGGGTACAACGGCGTCGAGGTCAACGTCAACGACGCCGAACCAGACGCCGAGACCGACGTGGACGTGCAGGTTCAGGACACCTACCGCGTCGAAGACCTCTCGCTGGGCGTCTCGGACGTGAACCTGCGCGGGAAGGTGCTGGACACCGACGCCGTCCGGACGTTCGACCGCGACGACGGTTCGGAGGGGAAGGTCGCCAACCTGAAACTCGGCGACGAGACCGGCCGCATCCGGGTGACGCTCTGGGACGAGCGCACCGAGGCCGCCGAGCGACTCGACCCCGGCGTCTCCGTGGAGGTCGTGGACGGCTACGTCCGCGAACGCGACGGGAGTCTGGAACTTCACGTCGGCAACCGCGGCGCGGTCGAGGAGATTGACGACGACGTGTCCTACGAACCCGAGACCGCCGACATCGAGGCCCTCGAAATCGGCGACGAGGCTGACATCGGCGGTGTGGTCCGCGAGACCCAAGAGAAGCGCACGTTCGACCGCGACGACGGCTCGGAGGGCCAAGTCCGAAACATCCGGGTCCAAGACGGCACGGGCGACCTCCGGGTCGCGCTCTGGGGCGAGAAAGCAGACGTTGACGTGGCACCCGGCGACGAAATCCAACTCGCCGACGTGGAGATACAGGACGGCTGGCAGGACGACATCGAAGGCTCCGCCGGATGGCAGTCCACCGTCACCGTCCTCGGCGAGGCCGACCCCGGCGCGGGGTCGGCCGGAGCCAGCGGTGGCAGTACTGGCGGGAGCGGCGACGACTCGGGAAGCGACGGCACGGGTCTCGACGCCTTCGGCGGCGACGGCGCGAGCGCATCGGCCGAGTCCGACACTGGCGGGAGCGCGGACGCCGGGAGTGCGGACGCCGAATCCGTGGAGTTCACCGGCACCGTCGTCCAAGCGGGCGACCCCATCATTCTGGACGACGGCGAGGAGACCGTCAGCGTCGCGTCGAACGCCGACGTGACGCTGGGCGAGAAAGTGACCGCGCGCGGCGAGTTGCGCGACGGCACGCTCGACGCCGAAGACGTGTTCTGAACGCGCGAGAAAAACTTCGACGGCCGGACGGCGGCGTCAGCTCTCGAACGGCTCGTCGTCGCGGTGGTTGTCCGCGTTCTCTTGGTCGCTGGCGGCCTCCTCGCGGGCCTCGTTCTCGTCCACGCGAGTTTCGTCTTCGAGTTCCTCCTCGCGGGCCTGCTCGACCTCGGCGGCCTCGTCCTCGGACTCCTCGCCCGGCGCTCGCTTCTCCTTGGCCATCTCCTCGTCTCGCTCGTGGGGATTGTCGTCGGACATGGCTCGTCTTTGCAGAGCGAGTAACTTCAGACTGCTGGCAGATTCGAAGCCGATACGTGGTGTCTCTGACGAGTCGGTCACACGGCGGTTTCCCCGTCACGGTTGCCCTACAGCACGGCACTGCCACGGTTGCCGACACCACGGAATCACCGCACGGCACCGCGACTGCACCGCGGCACAGTACCGGACCGAAGCGGAAGGAGTCGCTTTCCGCTCGGTCGCCGAGGAGACCCGAAAGAGACGCCCGTAGGTTCCTCGAACAACGCTTTGGAAAGAACTAAGGGCGCAAGATTCGCGGCATTGGATATGAGCGTCGAGTTGCCGTTCGCACCGGTCGATACGATAATCAGACGGAACGCTGGCGACCTCCGGGTCAGCGCCGACGCCGCCGAGGAGCTAGCGCGTCGAATTCAACTCCACGGGGCCGACCTCGCCATCGACGCGGCCGAACACGCCACCGCCGACGGGCGCAAGACCCTGATGAGCGACGACTTCGGCGTCGAGCAGGTCGTGGACAAGGAGGACCTCGAACTCCCCGTCGCGCCCGTGGACCGCATCGCCCGCCTCGAAATCGACGACAGCTACCGGGTCGCGATGGACGCCCGCATCGCGCTGGCGGACATCCTCGAAGACTACGCCGACAACGTCGCCAAGGCCGCCGCGGTCCTCGCGCGCCACGCCGACCGCCGGACCGTCAAGGCCGAGGACATCGAGACGTACTTCGAGCTGTTCGGCTGAGTCTCGCCCCGCGAACTCGGACCCGACGAGACCCCCGGCCGCAACCGTCCGCGGTGCCGACCGGCGCAAATCGAGAGTCCGTACGTATCCTCGATTCGAGCGCGGTCGAAATCTCCGCCGCGGTCGAAGCGGTTAAATTCCACTGTCCACGATTGTAACACGTGCTACCGACTACCGAATCCCACGCGGTGGGAGGAGCGACCGACCAGTAATTCATGAACTTCGGCTACAGCGAGGAGTGTCTCGCCCACGACACCGGCGAGCGCCACCCCGAGACCCCCGACCGACTCCGCGCCATCAAAGAGCGACTCGCCCGCAAGCACGGCGTCGAGTACGTCGAATCGAGTCCCGCGACTAGCGACTGCGTCGAGGCGGTCCACGACGCCGACTACGTCTCGGAGTTCCGCGAGTTCTGCGAGACGGGCGGCGGCAACTGGGACCCCGACACAGTCGCGGTCGAGGCGACGTGGGACGCCGCGCTCCGGTCGGCCGGACTCGCCTGCTGGTCGGCCGAGACCGCCCTCGACGGCACCGACGGCCGCGACACGCCATTCTCGCTCGGGCGGCCGCCGGGCCACCACGCCGTCGAGGACGACGCGATGGGGTTCTGCTTCTTCAACAACGCCGCCGTCGCGGCCCGCCACGTCATCGAGAGCGACGACACGGACGCCGACAGCGTGGCCATCTTCGATTGGGACGTGCATCACGGCAACGGCACCCAAGACATCTTCTACGACGCCGGAGACGTGTTCTACGCCTCGCTCCACGAGGACGGTCTCTACCCCGGCACGGGCGAGATAGACGAGACCGGCGAGGGCGAGGGCGCGGGCACGACGTTGAACCTCCCGCTCCCCGCGGGCGCGGGCGACCCGGAGTACCGCGACGCCTTCGACGAATTGGTCACGCCCGCCTTCCGCGAGTTCGACCCGGACCTGCTGGTCGTGAGCGCGGGGTTCGACGCCCACCGCCACGACCCCATCTCCCGGATGCGGGTCTCGACGGAGGGGTACGGCATGCTGACCGACCGTGTCCGGAGCCTCGCCGACGACATCGACGCGGCGCTCGCGTTCGTCCTCGAAGGCGGCTACGGACTCGACACCCTCTCGGACAGCGTGGCGGAGGTCCACGAGACCTTCGACGGGAAGCGACCCCTGACCCCCGACGACGAGGCTAGCGACGACGTGCGGGCGCTAATCGACGAGATTCGAGCGTCGCATCCTGCACTGACGGAATAAATTGGGAAGCTAGCGATCCGTCTAGCGAACACGAAATACCCCCCTGCTCCGGGGCGTTACCGTCGGGTAATAGAGTGAGGTATCACTGTCACCTTGCACGTGCTTCGATAGACCACGTAAATACATTTGGCAAACTGTATCTCCCCGAAATACATTTACGTGTACACGTAAACAACCGACGTATGGCGACGAAGACACTCACGATTAGAGAAGACGTTTATGACCGTCTTAAGTCGATGAAACGCGACGATGAAAGTTTTAGTGACTTGCTCGACCGTCTTTCTGGTGGCGAAGAGGACGTGATGAAAGGTTTTGGTGTGTTCTCGGGCGAAGAAGGTGAGGAGTTCGCCGCAGGTGTCGAGGAAGCCAGCGAGCGAATGGACCGCGATTTCAAGGAGCGAGCAGATGATCTATTTGGACAGTAGCGTTCTCGCTGATTATCTTCGTGGTCGGCAGTACGTCGGTGAGTACGTCCAAAAACACGACTCTACAAAATTTCATACGTCGAGTATCATCATGTGGGAGTTGTTCTATGGGGCACTGAACCACGACTCCTCGTCACGAACGATGGAAACCGTTGCAGAATCACTTTCGTGGCTCGAAGTGGTCCCGTTCACGTTCGAGGATGCCGCCGAAGCGGCCTCCGTCCGTGACGAACTTTACTCGAACGGGACGCCGATACAAGTCCCGGATATGCTCCTTGCAGGTACAGCACGGCAGGCCGGTGGAACAGTAGTAACCTGTGACAAGGACTTCGAACAGGTTCCGAACCTCTCGGTCGAACTCCTTGCTCCCGAAAAGTAGGATTAGTCTTCAGAGTCCGGGTCCACTCTCGCCAACCGCATCGCGTTACCCGTCACGCCCAGACTCATCCCCATGTCGCCGACGACGATGGCGACGGCGACCGAGACGAAGCCGAGGGGCGCGCCGACCGCCAGCACCGCCTTGACCGCGAGGCTGGCCCAGATGTTCTGGCGGATGACGCGGTTGGCCTTCCGCGAGAGTCGGTAGAGGTACGGCACCTTCCGGAGGTCGTCGCCCAGCAGGGCGATGTCTGCGGTCTCGATGGCGGTGTCGGTCCCGGCCGCGCCCATCGCCACGCCGACCGTCGCGGCCGCCATCGCGGGCGCGTCGTTCACGCCGTCGCCGACCATCGCCACCGAGTCGTAGCGGTCGGTCAACTCCTCGACGGCTTCGACCTTCTGCTCGGGCAGGAGTTCGGCCCGGAACTCGTCCACGCCGACCTCGTCGGCGACCGCGCGGGCGGTGCCCTCGTTGTCGCCGGTGAGCATCACCGTCTCGATGCCGAACTCTCGCAGGCGCGCGACCGTCTCCGCGGCGGCCGGGCGCACCTCGTCGGCGATGGCGAGGACGCCCTCCAGTTCGTCCTCGGTGCCGACGAGGACGACCGTCTTGCCCTCGCGTTGGAAGCGGGGCACCACGTCGGCCAGCAGGTCGAGGCAGTCCTCCCGGTCGTCGCACCGACTCTCGGCGGCCTCGGCGACGACCGCGCCGCCGTCGGTCGAGAGGTGGACGTGTTCCAAGTCGAAGCCCAACTCCGAGAACAGCGCGGGCTTCCCGGCGTAGTGGGTCACGCCGCCGAGGTCCGCGCGGACGCCCTTGCCGGTCAGGCTCTCGAAGTTCTCGATGGGTCGGTCGCGGCCCGCCTCGTCGTGGGGGTCGCCGTGGTCGTGGGCATACTCCACGATGGCCTCCGCGAGTGGGTGTTCGCTCCGGCGTTCGAGGTCGTGAGCGCAGTGCAGGAGGTCGGCCTCGTCGTTGCCGTTGAGCGCCACTACGTCGGTCACGGCCAACTCGCCCGCGGTCAGCGTCCCGGTCTTGTCGAAGGCGACGGCCTCGACCGCGCCCATGGATTCGAGGTGCGGGCCGCCCTTCACGAGGACGCCGTTGCGGGCCGCGCTAGTGACACCCGAGACGACCGAGACCGGCGTCGAGATGACGAACGCGCAGGGGCAGGCCACGACGAGCAGGGTGAGGCCGCGGACGAACCACTCGCGGAAGGCACCGCCGAACAGGAGCGGCGGCACGAACGCGGTCAGCAGTGCGCCGACGACGATGATGGGCGTGTAGTAGGCGGCGAACCGCTCGATGAACTGCTCGCGGTCGGTCCGGTCACGTTGGGCGTCGCCGACCAACTCCACGACCTGCGAGAGGGTGGTCTCGTCTGCCTCGGCGGTCGCCTCGACTTCGAGGTAGCCCTCCTCGTTGACCGTCCCGGCGTAGACCTCCTCGCCGGGCGATTTGTCCACCGGGACGCTCTCGCCCGTGATGGGCGCTTGGTTCACCGCGCTCGCGCCCTCCACGACCTCGCCGTCCACCGGAATCTTCTCGCCCGGTCTGACGACGACGACCTCGCCGACCGCGACCTCCTCGACGGGGACGGTCGTTTCGCTTCCATCTCGGCGGACTGTCGCGGTGTCCGGCGAGAGTTCCATCAACTTCCGGACCGAGTTGCGCGCGCGGTCCATCGAGAAGCGTTCGAGGAGTTCCGCCACGCTGTACAGAACTGCGAGCGTCGCGGCCTCGAAGTAGAGGCCGACCGCCACCGCCGCGACGACGCCGGTCCCCATCAGCAGGTCGATGTCGAGACTCAGCGTCTTCGCGGAGTAGTAGCCGTTCCGCAGAATTGCTTGGCCAGCGATTCCGGCCGCGAGCAGGAGGAGGACCGACGAGAGGTGAAACTCGCGGCCCAGCGCGGTGAACAGCAGGGCGTCGGCGCTCGTCAGGAAGAATTCGAGGAGCAAGCCGACGACCATGAGCGCGCCCCCGGCCCACGTCTTGAGCGCGCGCGGACTCGTCCAGACCTCGCTGGGCGCGGCCACGTCCGGGCCGCCGTCGTCTTCCTCGGCGTTCGCGACCTCGTAGCCCGCGCCCTCTATCGCGGCGACGACCTCCTCGCGGTCGGCGTCGCCGGTCACGAGGACCTCACCGGTCGCCGGACTGTTTTCGAAGGACTCGACGCTAGCGACCGCGTCGAGTGCGTTCTCGACCTTGCCCGCACAGGACGGGCAGTCCATCTCGGGGACGGAGAGGCGGAGTTCGCCGTCCGCGTCCGTACCGCCGGTGTCTTCGACCGCGTAGCCCGCGGCCTCGACGCGCTCGCGGACGGCCGCGGCGTCGGTCTCGTCGGCGTCGTAATCGACCCGGAGCGTTCCGGTCGTCGGTGCCGGGTCGGTCGCGCGCACGCCGTCGAGTCGCTCGACGCTCGCGGTCACTTTCCCGGCGCAGGACGGACAGTCCATCTCGGGGACCGAGATGCGGACCGTCCGTTCGCGCTCGTCGGTAGTCATTGCTCGACAGTAGTCACCGGAGAGTTATTAATTGCACTGTCAGAAAACCCCGCCGAGATGAGTGAGATTGTTAATGAATCTGCTCCGAATTAATATCCGTGGCGCAAGCTCCGATTTACGTCGCGTCAAGTTCACGTTTCCGATACCGAGAAACCGTTCACGAGCGTTCATTGCGTTACGGACCGGCCGTAATCGCGAACGAACTCCAACTGTCTGTCCTGCTTATTGTGAATCGTCCACAAACGTAAACCGATGAGCGCCATCGAAGTGGGACTGGGAACGACCGCTCTGAAGATCGGGGCCGCGGTCACGGTACTCACGGCCGAGGTCATCGTCGCGCTCGCGGTCTTGATACTCGCGTTCGGGTGACGAGAATCGACACCGGGGACGGCACGCTCCTCGTAGTCGAAGACGGCTGAGGGGAGTAAGCCCCCTTCTGTTCGTCCGAGTATTCGGCTGAGCGTCCGCGCCGTCGTTCGGGCTACCTTGACGACGCCCGGCGTCGAGACGCCGAGCGTCGCGGCGTGGACTTGCACCGGCGAGGATTCGCCGTTCCATCCGTTCTCTCCCGTCTCACGTAACGTGGCAAAGCCACGCCCTCGGCGGTATGCACCGCCTCACAACGTGGCAGAGCCACGCTAGCCCTCGGTGGGTCAACTCTCCGTTCCTTGCCGCGGCGCGAGCCGCTTCGGGTCGGGATTCGCGCACCTCATCGGTCGAGGAGAGGGGTCTCGTTTCTGTTCCAGAGCCAGTGGTCTCCCACTCCGGACTTGCGTCCGGTCGCCTGCCCGAACGGTGGGGGGACTTTCCTCACGGGGGCGCGCGAGCGCGCCCTCGCGGGAACTCGGCTCCCTCTGCCGAGCGAACGTAGCGCCTCGCCGGGTTTAAGGAATTCGGTGCGACGCGCCTCGAAACCGGTCGTTACCCCACTCTCAGGCCGATGTTACCCCGTGATAACGCGACCCATATGAAACGTAGCGGGAGATTTCCGCGTTTAGTATTGAAGGGAAGACTTGAAGGTACTTCCTGCCCAATGAGTTTCTGTATGGCACAGGCTCAGGCAGTAACTCTCTCCTACGAGGATGGCACGCGGGCCGTCGAACTCGCACGGGAATCCGTCGAATCCTACGTCATCAACGGGCAACGCGAACAGCCCGGTAGCATGCGCGAAGCGTTCTACGCCCGGACGGGCGTGTTCGTTCGACTCTGCTCGACGCGAGGACGCGGCCGACTTCGGGGGTGTGATGGTGCCTACGAGGGCACCGACCAACTCGGTCATCTCATCGTAGATTCGGCCATCAGCGCGGCCAGCGACACCTCGTGTGGCTCCGAGGTCGAGGAGGCAGAGCTTCCGAACCTGAAAATCTCGGTCTGCGTGGTCCGGGACACCGAGTTCACCGAGGAGCCGGTCGAAGACATCGAACTCGGGACCCACGGCGTCGCGATAGAGGGGCGAGGCAACCAAGCGTGGATGTACCCGACGCTTCCCATCGAAAACGAGTGGAGCGTCTTCGAGTACTTGGACCGAACCTGCCGGAAGGCCGGTCTCCCGAAGGGGGCGTGGGAGGACGACGACGTGATGGTGACGCTGTTCGACGGACAGGTCTTCAGCGAGCGTGAACCGGAAGGAACCGTCGAAGAGCTGTAAGACGACCTTTTCCTGCGGTCGGCGCATAAACGCGCCTCCCTCGCAAAAGCTCGATTAAAAACACGTCGTCACCCCTTCACTCGTCTCTCGCTCCGCTCGGGTCTCGTTCGAGGGTTCCTCGGTCCGCTCTCTCGTCGCCGCGCTCCTCGTTCGCGGCGAGTGACCAGTGCGTACCGCTCCGCAACCGCGAGGGTCGCCGAACAGATGCGTCGTTACGCTTCGTCTCGGAACCCGACCGCCTCGGCGTCGGCCAGCGCGCGGTCGGCCGCCTCGTCCACGTCGAACTCCCGGACGAGTTCGCCGTCTCGAATCAGCGGTTCGAGCAACGCCTCGCCGCCCTCGGGGTCTGCGCGGTCGGCCAACCCGACGTGGTGGCCGCCGTCCGGCGTCCGGAACGCCTGCTTCTTCCCGGAGAGCTTGCCCCGCTTGGAGACCAACTCGCCGTCCAGTTCCACGATGTCGAGCGCGAAGTCCAGCGGGTCGGCGTTGCTGACGTGGCCGCCGACGCCGAATCCGTCGGCGAGGTCCCGGAGTTCTCGGAGGTCGGCGGGACCCAACCCGCCGCTGACGAATATCTCCACGTCGTCGTGACCCCGCGCGTCGAGTTCCCACCGGACCTCCCGGACGATGTGTCGGAAGTCGCCGCGGCGCGAACTCGTCGTGTCGAGGCGCACGCCGTCGAGCGCGTCGCCGAGTGCTTCCGCGGCGCGGATGCTCTCGTCTTTCTCGTCGGAGTAGGTGTCACAGATTGCGATGCGTGGCACGTCGGGGTCCACCGTCTCGTCGAACGCCTCCCACGCCTCCTCTTGGTCGCCGAAGGCGATGACCAGCGCGTGTGGCATCGTGCCGCTGGCCTCCCTGCCCAGTACCTCGCCCGCCGCGACGTGCGAGAAGCCGTCGAGGCCACCGACGAGCGCGCCGCGCTCTATCATCGGCGCGATAGCGGGATGGACGTGGCGCGCGCCGAAACTCAGGACCGACGAGTCGGGCGCGGCCCGGCGGGCCTCCAACGCCGCGGTGGCGACGCCGCTCTGGTGGGAGAGAAAGCCAAGTAGCGAGGTCTCGTAGCGCGCGAAGTCGAGGTAGTCGCCCTCGATTCGCATCACGGGACCGCCGTCGAACAACTGCCCCTCGGCCATCGCGTCCACGTCGATGGGGAGTCCTTCCAGCAGGCGGGCCGCGTCTTTCACGCCCGCCAGCAGGTCGAACTCGCCGGTCGGGAACTGGTCGCGCGTGACCTCCGCCACCACGCGGGGGTTGCGGTCGGCTCCTCGAAGGGTCTCCTCGGTCCGCAGGAAGTAGGCGTCGGTCGCCGTCCCGTCACGGATGGCCTCGTCGGACACCACGTCGAACCCGTCGCTCATCGCCGCCACCTCGGGAGATTCATGCTCGCACGTACCTCCGCCGGAGCGAAAAAGCTCCCGCTTGCCGGTCGTCGCTCGCGAGAAAAAACGAGACGCGTCGTCTCCCGTCTACGCCGCCGGTGCCGCACCGGACCGGACGTTCGGGAGTTCCGAGACGGACGGAGCGTTCACGACGACGACGGTGTCGCCGGTCCGCTTGACGTAGAAGGCGTCGGCGAACCCGTTACCGCTGGGGATTCGCCACGTGTTCTTGCGCGTATCGACCTTCTGTGCGCCGTTGTACTTCAGGACCTCCCGGTAGCCCGTGACGAACTCCGAGGCGTCCTGCTGGGAGTCCCAGACGGACTTCCAGACGTAGCCGGTCTCGTTGTCCTTCGCCGCGCCGTTGGTGTAGACCGCGAGTTTGTCGCCATCCCACCCGTTCGAGTAGGTGCTGTTGTAGTTCAGCGGGTCGATGGGGTCGAGTTGGCTCGAACCCTGCTGGCGGTTGAAGAAGTCCCGCGCGGGGACGATCTGGGTCTGCTGGTTGCTATCGTAGAAGGGGTACATGAACATCGCCATCATGCCCGCTTCGCCGACGCTCGCGTAGTTCGGCCGGTTCGAGAACGTCAGGCGCTCCCAGCCGTCGCTCGCGCTGTTCTCGACGGAGAACTCGGCGGGCGAGTCCTCGCCGTACTTGTCGGGGTGGATGACCTGCTCGGTACTCTCCGGCGGGTTCTCGTAGAGGTCGTTGACCGCTTCCCAGCCGCCCTCGTCTTTGACGTGCTTGACGAACGCCGGGCCGTCGCTGTAAGGCTGGAACTTCAGGAGGTACGGACCGATGTTGGCGAGGCCGCCGCTCGCGCTCGACCCCGAGGAGGCCTGCGGGGTCAGACAGTCGCCGTTCCACTCGTCCTGACACCGCTGGGAGTAGAGGTAATCGACGTAGTTGCCGTCGCCCTCGATGACGCCGTCCTTGGCGTTGTGGAGTTCACGCGTCGTCTGGTTGAACGACGAGAAGTTGAACTTCTGGTCCTGCAACGCGTGGAACAGCTCCTGAGAGAGGGTAATCTCGTCGAGTTGCGGCGTCGATTCGTTCTCCGAGATGACGACGATCTGTTGGTTCGTGGGGTCGTAGTAGCCGCCGACCGACGACCCGGAGTTGCTGTTCTGGACTCCGAGCGAGTCGGTGGACTCGTTTATCATGAACAGCGACTCGTACTTCGCGTTGTCGAACGTCCGGCGAGCCTCGGGGGTCCCGTCGCTCGACTGGTTCGCGCGGAACTGTTCGCGGGTCTTTATCTCGACCGGCACTTGCTCCTCGAATTCGAGCTTCCGGATTCGCTCGACGCGAGCCATCGCGCGAGCGACCGTCTTGTCGAGTTCGGTCTCGTTCAGGCCGTCGTTGGGGTTCACGTCGATGGTCTCGTTGTACCAGAGGCCGGACTCCCAGCCGAGAACGTCGGTCTCGGGGTCGTCGGGTTTGACGACTGCGTCCTGCTGGCCGGTCGTCGTGTCCGCCCCGGAACCGGGCTGGGTCGTCGCCTCGGTCGTTCCGTCCATGTCGGTCGTCGTGCCCGCGCCGGGGGCCTGCGAACAGCCCGCGACGACGAGCATCAACACGACCGCGATTGCGATTGTCGTGCGCATTTCCTGTGACCACAACGTAGGACTACACCGACAAAAACCTCTTGAATGACTGCTGAAAAAAGTCGGGACGGAACCGAACGGGCGAAAAGACCGGTGCAGCGCCGAGCGTCGGAAAAACGTTTTCGGCGGCGAGCGAGTAGGTTCGACCATGAGCTTCGACCCGGATTCGACCGCAGTCGTCGTCGTGGACATGCAGAACGGCTTCTGTCACCCCGAGGGAAGCCTCTACGCGCCCGCCAGCGAGGAGGCCCTCGCGGACGTGTCGGCGGTCGTCGCCGCCGGGCGTGACGCGGGCGCGTCGGTCGTCTACACCCGCGACGTGCATCCGCCCGAGCAGTTCGAGGACAGCCACTACTACGACGAGTTCGAGCGGTGGGGCGAACACGTCCTCGAAGGCTCGTGGGAGGCCGAACTCCACGACGACCTCGACGTGCGCGAGGAGGACCACGTTGTCGAGAAGCACACCTACGACGCCTTCTACCGGACCGACTTGGAGGGGTATCTCGACACCCACGGGATAGACGACTTGCTCCTCTGTGGAACGCTGGCGAACGTCTGCGTCCTCCACACCGCCGGGAGCGCCGGGCTTCGGGACTACCGACCCGTGTTGGTCGAGGACGCGCTGGGGTACATCGAGGAGGACCACAAGGAGTACGCCGTCGAACACTCGGAGTTCCTGTTCGGCGAAGTGACGACGAAGGACGCCGTCGAGTTCGCGTAGGGCGACCGGCCGAGCGCCTCGCACCTGTGGTTCGAAATTTTAACTTCTGGCGATTATGACTCCTAATTTTTATATCGCGCAGGTGTGAGAATCGGACACGTATGTCATCGGCTTCCGGCGGTACGGCGATACAACGACTGGGCGCACGGATTTCCGAACACGTGGAGCGGTGGATGCCGAGTCCGTTCCTGTTTGCCATCATCCTCTCGTACGTGGTGTTCGGGGGTGGACTCTCGCTCGGAAACGGTCCGGCGGAGATGGTCGGGTTCTGGTACGACGGCTTCTGGAGCCTACTCACCTTCGCCATGCAGATGGTACTCATCCTCGTGACGGGGTACGCGCTGGCGTACCACCCGTGGGTCCAGCGCGCTATCGGTTGGCTCACGAGCCTCCCGAACGACGGCAAGCAGGCGGTCGTCCTCGTCGGCGTCCTCTCGATGGTCGTCGCGTGGATTCACTGGGGACTGGGCCTCATCGCCGGTGCGGTAATCGCCCGCGAGATGGGTCGCCAAGCCCACGAACGCGACATCTCGGTCCACTACCCCCTGCTCTGCGTCGCGGGCTACATGGGCATGGGGCTGACGTGGCACTGGGGGCTGGCGGCGTCCGCGCCCCTGCTGATGAACACCGAGGGCAACGTCTTCGTCGAGGAGGGCGTGGTGAGCGGACTCATCCCGCCGTCTCAGACCATCTTCCACCCCTACACCCTCGCGTTGACTGTCCTCGGAATCGCCTACGCCGCGGTGGTACTCTACCTCCTCGCGCCGCCGAAGTCCGAGACCGACGGTATCACCGAGTACGTCCCCGAGAACGAACTGTTCGGCCGCGAGGACGAGGCGGCGACCGACGGCGGCGAACTCGACGCCGCGACCGAGGCGGACGCCGCCGACACGACCGCCGACGAGGCCGCCGACCCGACGATAGGCGAGCGAATCGACCACAGTAACCTCCTCGGCGGTCTCATCGCGCTGGGCGGCGTCCTCTACGTCGGGGGCGTGTTCGTCACGGACGGACTCGACGCGCTCAGTCTCGACACGATGAACTTCGCGTTCCTGTTCCTCGGCCTCCTGCTGTACACCGCGCCCAAGGAGTACCAAGAGCAGTTCTACGAAGCGGTCTCCTCGACCGGCGGTATCATCCTCCAGTTCCCGCTGTACGCGGGCATTATGGGCATGATGAACTCGTCTGGCCTCTCGGAGGTGCTGGCCGAGACGCTCGTCTCCGTCTCGACGCCCGCGACGTTCCCGGCGGTTGCGTGGATGACCGCTGGCATCGTCAACGTCTTCGTCCCCTCGGGCGGCGGCGAGTGGACGGTCATCGGCCCCATCGTCATCGACGCGGCGCAGGACCTCGGGGTTCCGCTCGGCCAGACCACGGTCGCCTACGCGGTGGGCGACGCTCACACGAACCTCCTCCAGCCGTTCTGGGCGCTCCCCCTGCTCGGCATCACCGGCATGCGCGCTCGGGACATGTTCGGCTACGCGGTGACGATGCTCCTGTTGCTCGTCCCGTTCCTCGCCATCGCGCTGACCGTCATCCCGTACTGAACGGGCCGGTCGGCCGCTCGGCGCGCTACTCCTCGCGCTCGAAGTGGACGTACTGGAGCGCCTGCCGGATGCAGAAGTCCTTCTCAACGGGGTCGTCGGCCGCGAGCGCGTCCGAGAGGTGTTCGAGAGCGCCGGGGCCAGCGGCCGTGGTCACCGACTTCGCGTCGGCGTCCGGGTCGGCGCGACCGAGCAAATCCGAGACGAGTTCCGACCCGACGTAGCGGACCGTCTCGGTTCGGGGGTCGTACTCGATAACGTCGGCCTCGTCCAGTTTCGACACGTCCTTGTGGTGGAGCGCGACCGCGACCGACTCGAACTCGTCGTCCCGCCTGTCGGCAACGTAACCAGCGAGGTCCGTGACCGTGGCCACGTCGTCCGACGAGCGCAGGAAGTACTGCACGACGAGGCGTCGCCGCGGGTCGGCCAGCGCACCGAAGAGGTCGTCCAGTCGTGACGCCCCGACCGGTGTCTCCGCCCGTCGTTCCCCGTCGTTCGTCTCGCCGTTTACTGTATGGGTGGAACCTTCCCCTTTCACACTCGGATAGACGAAAACGCGGAGGTTGTACTTTCGCCCTCGAAACGAAGGCTAGGGAAACTGATTCGTCGCACGTCGCTCACGTCCTCGCCCCACCGACGACGCTCCACCGCTCTGCGCTCGACCGCGAGCGAACGCGCGGTTTCCCTCGACGGAAATCCCGCCGCGGGCGTCGGGGTCAGCGCGTCAGGCGCACCGCGACCTCCTCGCCGACCGCGAAGTCGGTCTCCGGGCAGACGAGTTTCGCGCCGAGCGCCTCGCGCGCGAAGCAAAACGAGAGGCCCGTGACGGGCGTCCCGTTGGCCACCACGGTCACGTCGTCCCACGTGACGGTCCGCGAGTCGGTCGCTCCGACTCGTTGCCCGGCGAGCGAGACCGACGCGACCGATTCGTTCGCGCCGCTCTCGGCCCGCCCGCCTCCGATTTCGGAGACGCCGCCGTCCCCCGAGGAGTCGGCGGCGACGACGCCGCCGCCCTCGTAGTGGGGGAGGCCGCCGTCTAAAATTCCACCACCGTCGCCGTTCTCGCCGTCCGGCGCGATACCGGCGAACAGTTCGCCCGGCGCGGGGTGGTCGGGTGCGTCGAGAATCGCGTAGGTGTCGCCCGCCGCCACGACCGTCCCGCGGCCGTCCCACGGGACTGCCGCGAGTTCGACCTCGGGGGCCAGTTCGACGGGGAGCGACCCCGAGGCCCGGAAGGGGTCGGCGTCGTGGTCTCGGAATCCGAGATGGACGTGGTTGTCCACCCACGGTGCGAAAAAGCCCGAGCGAATCATCTCGCCCAGCGACTCTCCTCGGGCTATCTCGTCGCCGGGTTCGACCGCCGGTTCGACGTGGAGCATCCGCGCGAGGTACTCGCCCGTGTCCACGACGACGAGGTGGTCGTCCGGTCCCGCGTACTCCTTGGGCGGGGCCGAGACCGTTCGGGTGGCGACGACTTCGCCCGAGACGGGACTCGGCGCGGCGGTCTCGCGTTCGTCGTTGGCTTCCCTGCGCTCGCTCCCCTCGCGCCAGTCGCCCTCGTGGGGGTAGAGGTCGATGGCACACCCCTCGTCGTGGGCGGCGTACGGCGAGTTGTACAGCGAGAATCGCGGGAAATCGTCCAGTAGTTCCGGGCCGACCGTGACCATCGGTCGCCTCTCGGAGACGCGAGGGTTTAGGTACTCCGGATGTGAAAGTGCGGACATGCGCGTACTCCGCGGCCGGGCGGCGAGTCGGGACGCCGACCGCGAAGTCGTCGCGGCGATGCTCGAACGGGCGGCCGAGACCGCCGAGGAGTCCGTCCGGGTGTGGCGGCCCCACCGCCAACTCGCGTTCGGGCGGCGCGACTCGCGGGCCGACGACTACGAGGTGGCGACGAAGGTGGCCGACGCCTGCGAGTTCCCGCCGGTCGAGCGGTCGGTCGGCGGGCGAGCGGTCGCCTACACGGGCAACACCGTCGCGTTCGCCAAGGTCGTCCCCTTGGCCGACATGCGAATCGGGATGGACGACCGCTACGACGAGACCACCCGCGCGGTCCAGCGCGCCCTCTGGCGACTCGGCGCTCCGGCCTCGCGGGGCGAACCCGAGGGGAGTTTCTGTCCGGGCGACTACTCGCTCCAGCAGGACGGCAAATTGGTCGGAGTCGCCCAGCGCGTCCGGAAGAACGCCGCGCTCGTCTCGGGGGTCGTCGTCGTCTGCGACCACGACGAGATAGCCGAAGTCCTCGACCCCGTGTACGCCGCCCTCGACGTGCCCTTCGACCCGGAATCGGTCGGAAGCGTCGCCAAGGCGGGCGGGACCGACGACCCCGAGCGCGTCGCTCGGACCGTCGAGAATCTGCTCGTGGGCGGCGCGACGACGCAAGTCGAACAGGTCGGTGACTCCTCGGACGCCGCGGCCGACTGAGCCGGTTCCGCTCGGTCGTGCGAAGAGTATATGGGGGTTCTTGGTTAGTTTCGAACACGAATGTCCCCGTCGCTCGTCCCGACCTCCTCGTCGGCGTGGCGACTCGCGCTCGTCGGCGCAGTCGCTTCTCTCCCCGTCACGGCACTTCTGAACCGACTCCCGGATTCCGGCGCGACCCTCGGCGGTGGCATCATGGTCGTCGGCGCGTTCGTCGCGGGCGTCGCGGCCGCGATACGCTCGGCGGACTCCGACGTTGCGATAGACTCGGGCGACGCCGGACTCCGTGCCGGTCTCCTCGGTGGCGTCGCCGGAATACTCGCGCCCACGCTGACGGCGGACGGTCCGTCCATCGAGGCGCTGGTAGCGTGGCCCTCGCCGCTCAGACTGGTCGGGTTCGTCGTGGTCGCACTCGCTCTCGCCTCGATGTTCGGCTTGGCGTTCGGTCGAATCGGCGGCTGGGTGGCGACTACCGTCACGACTCGGTGGTCCCCGTCTCCGTCGTAACCGCGAGTTCGGGCGAACTCTCGTCCGGTCGCGTGACGGACCGAGCCGATACCGGTCGCTGATCTCTGCGACGCCACGAGTCCGAATCGCGAATCGGGACGCTTAGGACGGGGACCCCCCAATCCACCGACCAGCATGCTCACCATCCGGAACGCCACGCTCGCCGACGGCCGCGAGGTAGACGTGCGCATCGACCCCGACGCGGGCCGCATCGCGGGCGTCGGCTCGACGCTGACTCACTCGGGCGACTCCATCGACGCCAGCGGGAAGCTCCTCTTGCCGGGGATGATAGACGCTCACGTTCACTTCCGCGAACCCGGCTTCTCCCACAAGGAGACGTGGGAGACCGGCAGTCGCTCGGCCGCGGCGGGCGGCGTGACGACCGTCGTGGACCAGCCAAACACCGACCCGCCGACCGTGGACGGCGAGTCGTTCGACCGGAAGGCCGCCCTCGCGGACTCCTCGTACGTCGATTACGGCATCAACGGCGGCGTCACCGGCGAGTGGAACCCCGAGGAGCTGTTCGACCGGCCGACGCTGGCGCTCGGCGAGGTGTTCCTCGCGGACTCGACCGGCGACATGGGCATCGACGAGGAGTTGTTCCGCGAGGCGGTCGCGGCGGCGACCGACGAGTACCGCGTCGTCACCGTCCACGCCGAGGACGCCGACCTGTTCGACGACGACGCGAAAGACCGACCGGACGACGACTACGATGCGTGGAGCGCCTACCGGACCGCCGAAGCGGAGGCCGCCGCGGTCGAGCGCGCTTGCGAAATCGGGGATGAACTGGATGCGCTGGTCCACATCGCGCACACCAGTACGCCGGAAGGTGTGGACACGGCGAGCGAGTGGGGCGCGACCTGCGAGGTGACGCCCCACCACTTGCTCCTCTCGCGCGAGGACTACGACGAGTTGGGCACCTTCGGGCGGATGAACCCGCCGCTCCGGAGCGAACAGCGCCGCGAGGCCGTCTTCGAGCGCGTCGCGGACGGGACCGTAGACATCGTGGCGACCGACCACGCGCCCCACACCCGCGACGAGAAGGACGCGAGCGTCTGGGATGCCCCCAGCGGCGTGCCCGGCGTCGAGACCGCCCTCCCGCTTCTGCTCGAAGAAGCTCGGAAGGAGAACCTGAGCTACGAGCGCGTTCGGGACTTGACCGCCGCGAACCCCGCCGACGTGTTCGGTCTCACGCGAAAGGGCAAGGTCGAGCAGGGCTTGATGGCCGACCTCGTGTTGGTAGACCCCGACGCGAGCCGCGAGATTCGCGGCGAAGACCTCCACTCGAAGTGCGACTGGACGCCCTTCGAGGGCATGCGGGGCGTGTTCCCCGAGTTGACGATGGTCCGCGGAAACGTGGTGTACCGAAGCGAATCCGCCGAGTTCGAGGGCGTGGACGCCGACGGCGAGTTCGGCGAACCGGTCGGCGAGAACGTCCGCGGATAGGGACCGAGACGGTCTCCGGACGAGAACCGGACAAACCGCAAGTCGGCGGCTGGCGAGGAGACCGTATGAGTGATACTCTAGAAATTTAGCGCGTATTCCGAGAACGTTCGTCTGCTTTTTCCGGAAAGAGATGAAAGAGTTGCCCAAAAGAGCGCAGTTATGTGTATATATCGCATAGGATGTATCGTCGGCGCGCTCCCGCCGACTGATGCACTGTCAACCGACTAGAAGGGTACTCGTCCGCCGACGTACTCGACGCAGGCGCCTACTCGGACGCCTCCGTCATCCACTTTTGCCGTGCGATGTCGATAATCGAGCGGGACTCCTCGGGGTACGGACTGCCCTATCGACTTCCGTAGCCACGCCCGAGGAGAACCGGAGTTTCGACCGACGGGGCCTCCTCGGCGGGAAAATACCGTTCGAGACGCGAGCGTCCCCGGACTCCTCGCGCGGTTCAGTCGGCGATACCGTCGCGGAGGACCGGGGCGAAGGCGTAGCCGACCGCGACGAGTGCCAGCACGACCGCGAACAGCCGACCGGGGTCTTGGTTGGCCTGCCAGACGACGAACGCGAGTCCGAGACCGACGGCGAGAGCGAGGCGCGTAGTCCGATTCATGCCCGGACGTACGAAGTCCACGACTTAAAACCGGCTTACTTCGGCGGTGCTACGCGAGGCCCCCGACGACCAGCGTCGCCGCCATCGCGCCGACCATCCCGCCGAGACCGACGCTGCCGAGGAGCGCCATCGCCTGCCGGGAGTCCGCTTCCGACCAGTCGGAGCGGCCGCCGATGTGTCGCTGGAAGTTCTCGATGCCCTTGCCCGCGAACACCGACCCCGACCAGCCCAGAATCGAGAAGCCGAAGACGAGCGCGCCGACCGCGAACACCTTCTCGCTGGCGAACACCAGCGTCTCGCCCGAGAGGACGAGCAGCGGCACGGCGAGAGCCGCCAGAACCCCGCCGAGCAAGAGCGCGCGCCCGAGTCGCGCCGCGCGTTCCCGGACGGTGGGGTCGGTCGAATCGCCCGAGACCATCGCTAATCGACGGTCTCGCGCATCCGCGGGTCGAGCGCGTCGCGCATCCCGTCACCCAGCAGATTGAACCCGAGGACGGTGATGGCGAGGAACAGACCGGGGAAGAAGGACCACCACCAGTCGCCGGTCAGCAGGCCCTGATTCACGCCGTTCGACAGCATCAGTCCCCACGATGGCGTCCCCGCCTCGGCACCGAACCCGAGGAAGGATAGCGCGGCGATGTCGATGATGGCCAGTCCGAAGTTGAGCGTGGACTGGACCGTGATGGGCGCGAGGCAGTTGGGCAGGATGTGGCGGACGATGACGCGGGGGTCTTTCGCCCCCAGCGCCTCCGTCGCCTCGATGTACTCGTCTTCCAGCACCTTCAGCGCGGCCCCGCGGACGACGCGAGCGAACCGCGGCGTGTAGACGAGCGTCAGCGCGATGACGACCTTCCAGAGGCCCGTGCCGAAGATGGCGACCAGCGCGAGCGCGAGCAGGAGGCTCGGGAACGCCAACAGCACGTCCATGGTCCGCATGATGACGTTGTCGGTCACGTCGTCGTAGTAGGCCGCCATGATGCCGAGTCCGACGCCCAGCACCGTCGAGGCACCGACCGTGATGGTGCCGTACTTCATCGCGAGCCACGCGCCGTACAGCACGCGCTCGAAGATGTCCCGCGACTGGATGTCCGTGCCGAAGGGGTACGCGAACGCGCCGTACTCGCCGACGATGGCGGTCTTCTTCGAGAGCCAACTCGGCGGCGCGAGGTTGGGGTTGGTCCCGATTTGGCTCTGGGTGACCGACGTGAGGTCGATGAACAGGCGCGCGTACAGCGCGATGGCCACCATCGCGAAGATGATGGTCAGACCCGCGACGGCGAGGCGGTTCGACAGCAGTTCGGAGAGGAACGGGGACGCGCGGAGTCGCTCCACGACGCCGCGTTGGCCCACGTCCTCGCGTTGTGTTTCTGTACTCATCGTTATTGGTCGATTCGCGGGTCGAGATACGAGTAGGTCACGTCCACGAGGAGATTGACCAGCGTGAACAGGAACGCGAAGGTGAGGACGGTGCCCTGCACGACCGGGTAGTCACCGACCTGAATCGCGCTCACCAGCAGGGTGCCGATGCCGGGAATGCCGAAGACGGTCTCGGTCAGGACCGCGCCGCCCAGTAGCGTGCCGAACTGGATGCCGATGACCGTCACGACCGGGATGAGCGCGTTCTGGAATCCGTGTTTCATGACCGTAATCCTCGAGCCTTGGCCCTTCGCGCGGGCGGTCCGCATGTAGTCCTGCCGGATGACCTCCAGCATCGACGACCGCATCATCCGGGAGACCAGCGCCATCGAGTAGATGCCGATGACGACCGACGGCAGGAACAGGTGCATCGCCGCAGACTGGAACGCCGCGAAGTTCCCCTGTACGAGCGTGTCGAAGGTGATGATGCCCGTGATGGGCGTGATGCTGAACTCCGAGGCGATGCGGCCGCTCGCGGGGAACCAGCCGAGAATCTGGGCGAACAGCAGGATGAGGAGCGGACCGCTCCAGTAAATCGGGACGCTGATGCCGGTCAGCGCGCCGATGCGGGTCACGTGGTCGCTCAGCGCGTCCTGCTTGACCGCCCCGAGGAGACCGATGGGGATGCCGAAGAGGATGCCGAGGAACTGTCCGAACAGCGCCATCTCAAGCGTGACCGGCAGTTTGAATCGAAGCACCTGCTTGACCGGCGTCCCCTTCTGAATCTGGTAGGAGTTACCGAAGTCGAACTGTGCCGCTTCGAGCAGGAACCTGCCGTACTGTACCCAGATGGGGTCGTTCAGCCCGAGTTCCGTCCGGACCTGCTGGACGAACTGCTCGGACGCCCGCTGGCCCGCGATGACGCGGGCGGGGTCGCCCGGTGCCAGATGCAGGATGGCGAACACGAACGTCGCCACCCCGAACAGCACCGGGACCAACAGCAGGAGGCGTTTGACAACGAACCGCTTGGAAATCATTCACTCGCAAGATTGACCGCGAGGGTCAAAAAAGACTCGCTACGGCGGTGCCCTCACCCGGCGTCGGAAAGTCGCCGAGGACGACGGCCCGCCCGACTGCTGTCGATGGCGTTACGCGCGGCCTACTCGCTTAGCGAGACCTGATTGAGGAACGGGCCGCCGATGGGCGCGATTTCGAAGCCGCTGACGCGCGAGGAGACCCCGCGCATCGTCTTGGTGTGGTCCAGCGCCACCCACGGCTGCTCTTCGTGGAATATCTCGCCCGCTTTCTGGTACTTGGGCTTGCGCTTGCCCGTCTCGTAGGAGGTCTGGGCCTCCTCGGTGAGCTTCATGAACTCGGTGTTGGCCCACGCCGCGGCGTTGAGCGTGCTGAAGTCGTCGTGCTTGCTCGGGTCCGCCCAGTCCTGTCCCTCGGGCACGGCGTCGGTCGAGATGCCGGGGTGCAGCAGCGCGTAGTAGAAGTTGTCCGGGTCGCCGTTGTCGGTCATCCACCCGAGGAAACACGCGTCGTGCTTGTAGTTCTCGGTGTAGGTGAGGTAGGACTTCCACGGCATCGTGTTGAGTTCGACCGAGACGCCGACTTCACCGAGGTTCGACTTGATGAGTTGGGCGGCCTGCCGCGGCGAGGGGAGGTAGGGCCGCGGGTTCTTCATGATGGATAGCTCGAAGCTCATCCCGTCGTATCCGGCCTCTTTCAGCATCTTCTGGGCCTTGTCGGGGTCGTAGGGGTACGGGTCGAGGTCCGGGTTGTACCCCATCACGCTCTCGGGGATGGGCTGGCTGGCTTGCGAGGCGATACCTTTGAAGATGGTGTTGACCATCGACTCCGTGTCGATGGCGTAGCTGACGGCCTGCCGAACCTTCTTGTTCCGGAAGGCTTCGACGCGCGCCATGTTGAACGCCATGTAGCCGACGTTGATGCCGGGTATCGAGACGAGTTCGGCCTTGTTCGACCCCTCGATAATCTTCGAGGACTGGGCACCCAGTCCGTCCACGATGTCCGCGCCGCCCGAGACGAGCGTCTGGGCGCGCGTCGAGTTCTTGCCGACCGTAGTGAACACGAGTTCGCCGACCTGCGCCTTCTGTTCGCCCCAGTAATCGTCGTTTTTCGTCAGGCGGATGCGCTCGTTGCCCTTGTCCCAGTTGTCGAACTGGAACGGTCCGGTCCCGACCGGATTGCTCTTGAGTTCCTTGCCGTACTCCTTGATGGCCTCTAGGGAGTGGACCTTCGAGCAGAACATCGCGAGGTTCGGCAGGATGGGCGCGTACTGCTGGTTGAGGGTGATCGTAACCGAGTACTCCCCGTCGCTCTCGACGGAGTCGATCCAGCTACCGAGCGAGTACGGGCCGTAGGACGACGCGTAGGAACCGCCGGGGTAGTACTCGTAGTCCTCGTCCACGAACCGGCGATACGTCGCCACGAAGTCCTCGGCGGTGAACTCCTCGCCGTTGTGGAACATCACGCCCTCCCGGAGGGTCATGCTGATGGTCTTGCCGTCGACGTTCCACTCGGTCGCGAGTCCGGCCTTCAGCGAAGTCTCGCCGGGTTCGAACTCGATGAGGCTGTCGTAAATCTGGTTGGTGACCTTCGCGACCTCGCCGCTGGTCGTGTTCTGGAAGTCGAGGGTCGCCGAGTCGGACCCGCGGGCGTAGGTCAGCGTCCCGCCGGAACTCCCCGCGTCCTCCTCGGTGGTCGTCTCGTCGGTCTCCTCGCCGCCGGACGTGGTGTCGGTCTCGTCGGTCTCGTCGGTGGTCGTGGCCTCGCCGTCGCCGCCGCCACCGGTACACCCGGCGAGCGTCGCCGCCGCCGTCGCACCGCCTGCCGCCTTCAAGAAACTACGCCGCTTCAAACTATCATCTGTCGCCATAGGGCACCATGCTCACACCGTCCACATAAGTATGCCGAACCAGAGGGATGAGAAAAATAGGACAATTACTCGCTATTGAGTTGTATTTTTGCGAAACGTCGAAAGATGGAAGAATGTCGATGTCAGTTCGAGAGGCTGACCTGCTTGAGGAACGGCCCGCCGATGGGCGCGACGACGAAGTTCTCGACGTTCGGCCCGATTCCCCGAAGCTCCTTGGCGTGGTCCATGAACACCCACGGGACCTCCTCGTGGGCGATTTCGGCGGCCTGTCTGTACAGGTCCGCGCGCTCCTGTCGGTTGTACGTCCGCTGGGCCTGCTCGGTCACGTCCATGAAATCGGTGTTGGCCCACGCCGCCACGTCAAGCGTGTTGAGGCCTTCCGTATCCCAACTCACCCAGTCTTGGCCCTGTGGCACTTGGTCCTGCGAGATGCCGGGATGGAGCAACGCGTAGTAGAAGTTGTCGGGGTCGGCGTTGTCGGTCATCCACCCGAGGAAACACGCGTCGTGCTTCCCGGAACTGGTGTAGTTCAGGAAGGGGTTGAACGGCTGTTGGTTGATGTTGACCGTGACGCCGACCTGCTCCAGATTCGACTTGACCGTCTGGGCCGCCTGAATCGGCGACGGGTTGTACGCCCGCGGGTTCTGGAACGTCGCCAACTCGAAGGTGAACCCGTCACCGTACCCCGCGTCGTTCAGCAGTTGTTGGGCCTGCTGGGGGTCGTGTGGGTACGGGTCTAGCTCCTCGTTGTAGCCGAAGACATTCGACGGAATCGGTTGGCTCGCCTGCACCGCGATGCCGCGGAAGATGGTGTTGACGATGGCTTCGGTGTTGATGGCGTAGCTGATGGCCTTCCGGACGCGCTTGTCGCGGAACGCTTCGACGCGCGCCATGTTGAACGCCAGATAGCCGATGTTGATGCCCTGCTTCTCCAGCAACTCGGCGTTCTGAGACTGGTCCACGATTTGGGCGGCCTGCGCGCCCAACCCGTCGATGATGTTCGCGCCGCCAGAGACGAGCGTCTGGGCGCGGGTCGTGTTCGACCCGATGGCCGTGAACACGACCTCGTTCACGCTCGGCACCTGCCCCCAGTAGTTCTGATTCGCCGAGAGGCGGATGCGCTGGTTGCCGGTGTCCCAGTTCTCGAAGACGAACGGGCCGGTTCCCATCGGATTCGTGCTGAGGTCCGTGCCCCGCTCCTGAATCGCCCGCTCGGACAGGACGCTGGACGCGAACATCGCGAGGTTCCGGAGGAACGGCGCGTACCGCTGTTCCAACTGGATGGTCATCTCGTAGTCGCCGTTCTTCTCGACGCCGCTGACCCAGTTGCCCAGCGTGAACGGGCCGTACGACGAGACGTACTCGTCGCCCGGATAGTACTCGTAGTTCGAGTCGGTGAACCGGCGATACGTCGCGATGAAGTCGTCTACGGTACACTCGTCGCCGTTGTGGAAGGTCGCGCCCTCCCGCATCGTGACCGTGGCCTGCTGGCCGTCGAGCGACCACTCGGTCGCCAATCCTTCGATGAGCGAGGACTGTCCCGGCTCGAACTCGATGAGTCGGTCGTATATCTGGTTGGTGACCTTCACGTCCTCGCCGCTGGTCGTGTTCTGCGGGTCGAGCGTCCCGGAGTCGTTCCCGCGCGCGTACGTGAGCGTCCCGCCGCCCTGTTGTCCGTCCCCTTGCTGTACGTCCTCCGCGCTCCCGGTATCGACGTAGCCCGCCACCGAGGCCGACGCCGCCGCCCCACCGGCCGCCTTGAGCAAGCTCCGCCGCGAAACGGATGTGTCGTTTGAAGTCATCCAACGATACCAATCAATGATTCGGGATATAAGAATACGGGACCACATTGAACCACAGTCGGATTAGTTCAAAACTCCTACCGGTGTGCAACCAGTTCCGTCCGCTGTCACGAACGGGCGGTAGCGGACGACTGCGACGCTCTCGCCCGAGGAGACCGCGACGCTCTCCGGCGAGGCTCCCTCGCGGTTCCCCGCCCGAGGAGCGCGACGGACCGTCGCCGGAGCGGAAAAAGAAGAGGCTACTGCGGTTGGTCGTAGAGGTGGCAGGCCGACGGGTGGGCCTCGTCCTGTAGCACCGGGTCCTCGCGCTCACAGACGCTCTCGAAGTGGTCGGCCAGTAGCGACTCGGCGGATTCCCAGTCGCCCGACGCGAGGTGGTCGAACGACTCGGCGACGAGTTCGCGGGGCCGACCGTCGGGTTCCGCGTCGAACAGGCGGTCCCAGAGGACCGTCTTGAACGCGGCGGGCGAGGCGTCCGGTCGCCCGCCGTCGGCCGCGGTCGCCGTCTCGGTCCGGGCGGCGTCGCCGTCCGCGGCCTCGTCCCACACCGCGTCGAGGTCGATGGCGCGCTCCTCGACGCGTTCGCGGTAGTTCATGATTTGGCGGTAGGCGTCCTGTTCCACGTCGAGGTCGTCCGGCGGGATAATCTGGGGACACCGCGTCCGGAAGTGACACCCCGACGGCGGGTCGATGGGCGAGGGCACGTCGCCTTCGAGGATGACCCTATCCGCGGTGTCGGTACGCGGGTCGGGTTCCGGAATCGCCGAGAGGAGCGCCTGCGTGTAGGGGTGTTTCGGGTCGGCGAACAGTTCGTCGGTGTCGGCGACCTCCACGATTTCGCCCAGATACATCACCGCGATGCGGTCGCAGATGTGGCGGACCACGCTCAGGTCGTGGGCGATGAACAGGTAGGTCAGTCCGAACTCGTCTTGGAGGTCTTCGAGCAGGTTCAGAATCTGGGCCTGCACGGACACGTCGAGCGCCGACACTGGTTCGTCGGCGACGATGAAGTCCGGGTCCACGGCGAGGGCGCGAGCGATGCCCACGCGCTGGCGCTGGCCGCCCGAAATCTCGTGGGGGTAGCGGTCGTACTGGCCCTCTTCGAGACCGACCGCCTCCATCAGTTCCGCGACGCGGTTCCGGCGCTGTTGTTTCTTGGACGTGTCCCCCTCGGGAGCCTCCTCGGGAAGGCCGTGAATTTTGAGGGGTTCGGCGATGATCTGACCCACCGTCATCCGCGGGTCGAGGCTGGACAGCGGGTCTTGGAAGATCATCTGCATGTCCTTGCGCTTGTCGCGCAACTCCTCGCGGTCGAGGTCCGAGAGGTCGGTGCCTTGGAACACGATGCGGCCGTCGGTCGGCTCTTCGAGGTGGAGCAGGGTCCGACCCGCGGTGGACTTGCCACACCCCGACTCGCCGACGAGTCCGACCGTCTCACCCTCGTAGATGTCGAAGTTCACGCCGTCGACGGCTTTGACGCTCTCCACCTCGTCGGCGAGCCACTCGTCCAGCAGGCCGTCGGCCCGCGAGAAGTGCTTTTTCATCCCCTCGACTTCGAGGAGTTGCTCGCCCACCTCGTGGTCGCGGGTCGTCATCGTCTCGAACTCCTCGCCGTACTGGCTCTCGTCGAAGTCTTCGAGGACGCACTTCGCGCGGTGGTCCACGTTCTCCGGCCCGTGCTGGAGGTTCGGAATCTCGCCCTCGGTACACTCCGGTTGGGCCCACGGACACCGCGGCGCGAAGTGACAGCCTTGGGGCATGTCGATGAGGTCCGGGACGTTGCCCTCGATTGGCGTCAGGCGCTCCTTGTCCTCCTGCGGGATAGATTCGAGCAGGGCGTAGGTGTAGGGGTGGCTCGGGTTGTGGAATATCTCGTCCACGGGACCGACCTCCACGATGTCCCCGGCGTACATCACGGCCACGCGGTCGCAGGTCTCGGCGACGACGCCGAGGTCGTGGGTGATGAAGAACACGGACATGCCGAGCTCGTCCTGCAAGTCGTTGATGAGGTCGAGAATCTGGGCCTGAATCGTCACGTCGAGCGCGGTGGTCGGCTCGTCGGCCACCAGCAGTTTCGGCTGGCAGGCCAGCGCGATGGCGATGAGAACCCGCTGGCGCATCCCGCCCGAAAACTCGTGGGGGTACTCCTCGACGCGCTCGGTGGGTTCGGGGATGCCGACCTCTTCGAGCATGTCGATAGTGTCTTCGAGTATCTCCTCGTCAATCTCTTTCCCGCCGAGACTCGGCGCTATCTCCCGGACCGCGTTCCACCACGAGTCCTTCCGACGGCCACCGTACTGGTGGAGTCGCAGGCTCTCGGCGACCTGTTCGCCCACGGTCAGCGCGGGGTTGAGCGAGGTCATCGGGTCTTGGAAGATCATGCTCACCTCGCCGCCCCGAATCTCGCGCATCGGGTCCTCGGGCGTCGAGAGGAGGTCTATGTACCCCTCGTCGGGGAACACGAAGTCCCCGACTCCCGAGGGGTATCGCTCGGCGAAGTCGGCGGCTAGCTCCTCGTGGTGGAAGGCGGCCTCGCCGTCCGCGATTTCGCCGGGGTTGTCCACCAACTGCATCAGCGAGAGCGCGCTGACGCTCTTGCCCGACCCGGACTCGCCGACGAGACCGACGGTCTCACCCTCCCGAATCGTGAGGTCGAAGTCGTCTACCGCCTCGACCACACCGCGTTCGGTGTTGAACTGCGTCCGCAGATTCGAGATTGACAGTAAGTCACTCACAATTACGCGAACGTGGTGCGTCCGCGGGCAAATACCTTTCCACTTTTCTACCGGACTCGGCCGACGAAACGCGGCCGAATCGCCGTAGGGGCCTCGGAAATAACGGCTCGCTCCGATTCGCAAAAATGGCCACGGAAGCCAGCCTGATGCTTCCTTCCGGCGCGCGCGAACTTCGTTACGTCTTCATCCATATAGACTTACGTCTTCATCCATACAGACCGGCGCGTGCGGGCGCGGCGCGTTCACGCGCCGCGCCATCTCGCGCGAGGGATGAGTAGCGCAGGCCTTTGGTCGAGCAACGCAATCGGTTGGGGAGGCGTGTGGCCTGCTGTCGCGGTGCGGCGCGGTGGCGTCTGTGGTGCAGTGCTGTGCTGTTGCAGTGCTGTGCGGTCGCGGTGACTCCTGTGTTCAAGCCTGAAGCTAGGTCACTATACTCGGCCGCGCTCACGGCCGTCGTCGGTCGTCCGGTCGTTCAATCGGCTCTCTTCCAGTTGAATAGTCTCAACGTCCGAAACGCGACTTCCTCGAAGCGCGAACCCACCGAAGTTTAAGAGGCGTCCGACAGTAGGTCCCGCCATGATAGACACCGTCGTCATCGCCACGGACGGGTCCGAGAGCGTCACCCGCGCGGTCCGGGTCGCCCTCGACCTCGCCGAGCGGTTCGACGCCGCGGTCCACGCCCTCTACGTCGTAGACGAGGGAGAGGTAGACTCCTCGCCCGAGGAGTTACGCGACGAACTCCGAGACGCGCTCGAATCCCAAGGGGCCGACGCCCTCGACGCCGTGCGCGACCACGCCGACCGAGACGTGACGACCGCGGTCCGCGAGGGTCGCCCGGCCGCCGAGATAACCGAGTACGCCCGCGAGGAGGACGCCGATATGGTGGCGACCGGGACGCGGGGCCGCCACGGCGAGAACCGCTTTCTCATCGGGAGCGTGGCCGAGCGCGTCGTCCGGTCGTGTCCCGTGCCGGTACTGACTGTTCGGCAACTCGAAAGCGACGAGTAGCGTCCGCGAGCGACCGCGGGTGGCGAGCGTCGAACGGTCTCCTCGCGGTCGCTGGCCCGTACCCCGTTCTAGCCCAAGCCGTTTTTTCGCTCACGCTCGCAGGACCGGCATGGACGACTACGAGCGCGTGCCAATCGAGGACTGGACCGCCGTCGCCGACCACCTCCGGGAGTTCGCCGCCGACGGCGCGGTAGACGAGAGCGACGAGGGCATCGAGGTGACCGTCGGGAGCGCGACCTTCTTCGTCACCAAGGACGGTCGCGTCGCGGCCGGGATGCCCCTCCACGACTTCGAGGACGGCGGCGTCGATGCGCTCTACTTCGACCACGACACCGAGGCCATCCGCGTCGAGGGCGGCGACGTGTCCTACGAGTTCCGGAAACCGTAGCCCGTAGTGGGTGAGGTGGCCCGCCCGCGTCGTAAGCGGTTTCACCCGGTAGTGCCTCGGTCACGGCGATGAGCGATTTCGACAGCGAGGGCGCGGCGGGCGACGACCGCCCCGACCTCGACAGCGAGGGCGCGGCTGAAAGCCTCTCTCTGGACGCGGTGGCGGTCGGGAGCGCGGTCGAAGACCGCATCTACGGCCTGACCAACCTGCCGGAACCCGACGGCGGAGCCTTCGTCCGCGACGAGGAGACCGCGGCGGGCGGCGTGGCCGCGAACGTCGCGGCCGGACTCGCCAGACTGGGCCGCGAGGCGGGCGTCGTCTCCCGACTCGGCGACGACGAGGCCGCCGACCGCGTCCTGTCGGACCTCCGCGAGCGGGGCATCGACGCCCGCCGAGTCCGCCGCGGCGACGCCGACGAGCGCACCACCTACTCGCTGATTTTGCGCGACCCCGACGGCGAGCGCATGATAGTCAACGGCGGCGAGGCCGTGCCGAACCTCCGACTCGACTCCGCGGACCGCGAGTACGTCCGGGAGGCCGACCTCGCGTTCACCAGCGCGTACGCGCCCGACCCGGTGGTCTCGGACCTCGTGAGCGCGAAAAGGGAAACCGCCGACTTCCCGCCGCTGGTCTTCGACCTCGCGGGTCCCCTCTCGGAACTCGAAAATCGCGCCACGCGCCCGGAGACGCTCGACGCGCTTCTGCCGGTCTGCGACTGCTTCCTCGCCAACGAAGTCTCCGCTCGGTCGTATCTCGGCGAGGAGCCCCGCGGCGCAATCGAGAGCCTGCGCGACCGAGGAGTCCGCCGGGCCGCAGTCACCCGCGGGACCGACGGCGCGCTCCTGCTGACCGAGGAGGACGCTATCCTCGAACTCCCCGCGTTCGCGGTCGAGACGGCCGACACGACCGGCGCGGGCGACGCCTTCACCGCGGGGCTGGTTCACGCGTGGCTCCTCGGAAATCGACCGCCCCGAGAGGCCGGGCGCTTCGCCGCGGCGACCGCGGCGCTCAACTGTACCGCCGAGACCGCGAGAGGCGGCTTGCCGACCGCGGAAGAAGTAGAGCGTTTCTTGGACGCGCGTTAGCGGACGCTTTCGACGGCCGCGACGACCTCCTCGACGCGCTCGACCGAGACGGGATTCGTCGTCTCGCCGCCCTCCTTCAGCGCGGTGCCGACGATGGCTCCGTCCGCGACCGAGAGAATGTCGCCCGCGTTCTCGGCGGTCACGCCGCTTCCGACGAACACGGGCGCGTCGAGTCCTGCCTCGTCGCGGGCCGCCGCGACCGCTCGGAGGTGGTCGCCGCCGACCTCGTGGCCCGTGCCAGCGCCCGAGACGACGACGCCCGCCGCGAGGCCGCGCTGGACGGGTTCGGCGACCGCCTCGGCGTCGATGGGTCGCTCGGCGAGCGGCGCGGAGTGTTTCACGTCCAAATCCGCGAGGAGGGCCACCTCCGAGTCGAGGCGGTCGCGCAGGCGGACCGTCTCGTGGGCCTGCCCCTCCACGATGCCTTGGTCGGTCACGCGCGACCCGACGTGGACGTTCACGCGGACGAGCGCGGCCTCGACCGCGGCGGCGACTGAGAGCGCGGCCGTGGCGTCGTTGCGCAGGACGTTGATTCCAATCGGGAGGTCCACTTCGTCCCGAACGTCCGCGGCGACGCGGGTCATCGAAGCGACGACGTGTTTGGGCACGTCGTCGGGGTAGAACGGCGCGTCGCCGAAGTTTTCGAGCATCAGCGCGTCCACGCCGCCCGCTTCGAGTCGCCGAGCGTCGCGCAGTGCGGTCTCGCGGACCTGCTGGAAGTCGCCCGAGAACTTTGGCGCGCCCGGAAGCGGTGGGAGGTGAACCATGCCGACAAGTGGCTTCTCCGCGTCGATGGGGAGAGTCATACCTCCGAAGTCGAGCGGTCTCGGGTTAAGCGGTTCGTTCGCGCCGAGCGGCGATAGGTCACTCGCGTCGAGCGACGACGGGTCACTCGCGTCGAGCGACGGCGGGTCTTGGTTCCCCGACGTTCAAATGCGATGGCGCGGAACGCCGGGGCCATGAGCAGTCGGTCAGATACGTCGGACGCGCTCCCGGCCGAGACCTCGGCGACCGAGGCGCTGGCCAACGCCGTCGAGGAGTCCCGCCGCGAGTACGACAAGAAGGTCGAGACGATGGAGGAGATAGACGACAAGGCGATGCGGAGCGTCAGGACTGCGGTGATTCTGGCCGGGTTGGTGATTTCCGCAGTGGGTATCAGCGACCCGAGTGTCGTCGGAGCGACGACGGTGCTTCCGGCGGTCGTCGGCACGCTCGGTGTCGGAACACTCACGACTTCTATCGTCTACGGACTCGGAGCGTACTCCGCGACACAGTATCCGACAGGTATCGGACAGCTACACCGAAACGACGTGATTTCCGGCGGGTACAGCCACGACGAGTGGCTGGTCAACGTACTGGACGAGTACGGCGAATGGTCGAACGAAATTGCCGGAGAGCTATCGAAGAGTGCGAGATACCTCCAAATCGTCCAGTTCTGTCTTTCGTTCGGTATCGTCGCGTTGCTTATCGCGGCGAGCATGGTCGTCATGAACCGTACGTACGGGATTCGACCATCGATTACCTTCGTCGCCACACTCTCGTCTCTCTTCGTCGTCCGAACTTTGATAGGTAAGGCCGACTAACAATCGACTATGGGTAAGTCACGGAAAACCGGACGAGAACTTGAACCGGCCCGAATTCAGAAGGGGACGCCACTCGCCCGGAAGTTCTTCGCCAAACTCGGCATCACCTCCGCGCGGTACGAGCGCCAGCGAGAGTCCGACGACGAATAGTCAGTTGCTCTCGTCGCTCTCGGCTTCTTCTATTTCGCCCTCGTCCAGTTCCTCGTCGGCCGCCGCGGTCTCGGCCTCCACGTCCCGCGAGACGTGCCAGAACGCCTCGACGATGACTTGCTTGGCGGTCGCGCCGCGGGTCGTCCAGTGGTGGGCGTAGTCGAGCATGTCGTCGTAGATGCGGGGCTTACAGCCCGCGGCCTTCGGGTGGCCGCCGCCGTTGACCTGCCGGGCGACCTCGTGACATCGCTCGAACTCGTCGGTGCCGCGAATCGACGCGCTCCCGGAGGGCTTGACGATGACGGCGGCGTCGGTGCCCTGCTGGCGTAGCTCCTCGGCGACCTCGTTCTGGGAACACCGGCCGTAGGTCACGCCGACGGTCCACGGGCCGATCTCCTCGATGTCGGCGCGGGCGACCGCCTTCTCGATGAGGGCGTCCTTCTCGACGCGCATCTCCGCGAGGAACTCCCGCACGTCCTCGGGGAGGTCCGCGCCGTGTTCGGCGACCGTTTCGATGTACTCCTCGGGGTCGGCCCAGTAGGAGTAGTCCGCGAGGTCGTCGCTTCGCTCGTCGTCGCGAATCCAGAGGTCGTGGTCGCGCGTGACCGCCGCGAGTTCCGCGAGGTAGTCCGGGAAGTCGTAGTCCAGCGACCGGAGCGCCACGTCGGCGGTACACTCCTCGTCGCTGTCGCCGACGACCAACTCGATGCCGGCGTCCCGGACCGCCTCGGCCACGGTGTCGGTCCACTGGTGGTGGTCGAACCACCGGACCTCGCCAGCCTGCTCGACCAGCGCCTCCAGCGACCGGCCGACCTCGTCGTAGCTGTCGGGACAGAGGTCGCAGACGAAAATCTGCGCGCCCGGTTCGCTGTAGTCGGCGACGCGTTCGAGGGCGTCTTCGAGGTCGTGCGGCCCGGCGTCGATGAGCGCCGCGTCCCCGTAGACCTCCCGGACTAGTGCGGTGCAGGCCAGTCCGTCGGCGTCGGGGTCGGCCACGACCGCGACCTCCGCGCCGGTCAGCGCGGCCTCGGCCTCGGCCTCCTCTTTGGCCTCCTCGAAGGAATCCGGGACGAAAAAGCCCTCGCCGGGCAGGATTGACTTGCGTTCGAGAGAGAGATTGTCGTCGTCGATGACCCAGTCTTTCATGCCTTTCCGTGGGGGACCAGCGCGGAAGAATCCTCGGTTGTCGGGCGATAGTGCGACGACGGATGTGGTATCTGGTGGCACAAGAAGTAGCGGACGCTCGGTGAGACAGATGACGGGATGCGCTCGGTGACACGAACCGCAGTTTGGGTGGACTGAAAGGGGCCGCCCGCTCGCGTTCGCGTGGTCGTCTCTGCGGGCTACTATCCGGAGCGAACGAAGTGAGCGGAGGATATCCCGCAGAGCGACCGCGAGCGGGCGGGGGCTTTCTACAACCTCGACTCCGACTCGGGAAAACGACAGCGACAGCTCCGACCGCTAACTACCTACACGACGCCAAAACCGCCTACGTCTCGCCGTCCGTGACCCACTTCTCGGAGTACGCGGTCCCGCACTCGCAGTAGCCGTAGGCGTGGATTACGTCGCCCTCGGCGTAGAGGTCGCCGACCTCGTCGTTTTGCTCCTCGGCGAACGCGAAGACGAACTCCGCCTCGCCGTCGCACTCGGGGCAGTCCCCGCCCGAGAGGTCCCGCGCAATCCCGCCGTCGGTGCCCATCGCCTGCTTGGCGAAGCCCATCGCGTCCATGCCCGTCGCGGTCTTGAACACGCTCCGGCCTTGGTCGCCCTCGACGACGAGGATGACGCCGTTCTCGACCGATTCGCCGTGTTTCGCCAGTCCGTCGCCTTCGCCGTCCACGAACGACTCCGAGAGGTACAGCGCCACGTCCTCGGGCCGCTCGCCGCTGAGGAACTCCTCGCGTTTGCTCATGCCGCCCGGTAGGGCGAGCGAGGGGAAAAGGCCCGCGTTCTCGGTAGGTCGGGACGAGAACGTATATAGGCGTGTTTTAGATACTTATAGATATACTTAAGAAATCTATATAATTGTCTATACTGGCTAGACCACCGACAACGATGAGAAGGGTTACCCGGCGCGAACGACTACGACCGGCCATGACCGAGGAGACCCCGGAAACCGATTTCGACGCCGAGGAGTGGCGCGAGCAACTCAGCGCCCACCGCGCCGAGAAGGACGATTTCTTCGCCGACCACCCTCAGTCGCCGATTCCGCCCAAGGAGCGCGACGACTTCGAATCGCTCGACTACTTCGACCCGGACGCCGACTACCGCGTCACCGCGACCGTCGAGGTCCACGACCAGCCCGAGCCGGTGGAGATGGAGGTCAGCGACGGACCGCCACAGCGGTATCTCCGGGTCGCCACGCTCCGTTTCGAGTTGGGCGAGGGCGACGACGCGGAGTCGTACGAACTCGCGGGCTACCGCCAGCAAGAGGACGACGACGGCCTGTTCGTCCTGTTCCGCGACAAGACGACCGGTCAGCAGACGTACCGCGACGGCCGATACATGGAGTTCGAGACCGAGGAGTTGGCCGACGGCGCGGAGATGGTGCTGGATTTCAACCTCGCGTACTCGCCGTTCTGCGCGTACAGCGAGACGTTCGCGTGCCCGCTCCCGCCCGAGGAGAACTGGCTCGACGCGGAGGTTCGCGCTGGCGAGCAGTTCGACCGGTGATAGCTGGCGGATTCGACCGCGACAGCACCGGCACCGCTTCGATTGGCGACGACACCGATACGGCTTCGACCGGCGACGGCACCGATACGGCTTCGATTGGCGACGACACCGACACTGCTTCGATTGGCGACGACACCGATACCGCCTCGACCAGCGACAGCACTGATACGGCTCTACGTCGAAGTCTCTATGGGGGAGCCATGGCCGGAAATCTCAAACAGCGCATCCGAACCGTCGTCGCCGACCAGCGCGCCGAGACCGGCGCGGAGGGCGTGAGCGAAGCGACCGTCAAGGCCGTCTTCAGCGGGAACGCGGGCGTCGAACCCCGCGACGTGGAGGACGCGCTCGCGGAACTCGTCGCGGACGGAACGCTCGTGGAGACCGACGAGGGGTACCGGCTCGTGGACGAGAACGGCGAGTGACCGGACGATTCCCGGAAGTACGAAACCCTAGGTCAGGGAGCGACGCCGACCGTCAACAGCGTCCCGAACTCCCGGTAGCGTTCGACCATCGCCTCGCGCGTGTCCCAGTTCTCTGTCGGGAACTCGCTGTCGTCGGGAATCTCGGTCTCGCGGTCGGGCACGTTGTCCTGCTCGGCGACGTGGAGGCCCGCGTCGCGGAACGCCTCGCGGTACTCCCGAGCGGACCAGCGGGTCATCTCGACTTCGATGTTGTCCTGCCACGCGTGGGAGTGGACGTTCTCCTCGTAGTAGTTGACCGCGCAGAAGAAGGTCCCGCCGGGCCGGAGGACCCGCGCGATTTCCCGGAGGGCTTGGTGGGGGTCGTTGGCGTAGTAGAACGCTTCCATCGTGAACACGTGGTCCACGCTGTCGTCGGCGAACGGCAGGTCGTCGAAGTCGCCGACGAGAAAGCCCACCTGCGGGTCGTCGGTGTAGCCGGTCGCGTTACGCGCCATCTCCGGCGAGCCGTCGAGTCCGTAGGCCCGACCCGCGCCCTTGGTGTCCCGGAGCGCGCGGACGGCGTACCCGCTCCCGGTTCCGAGGTCCAGCACGGTGTCGCCCTCCTCGACGGGCATCCGCGCCAGCACGTTCTTGGCGGTGTTCCAGTGGCGGTCCTCCATTCCCTTGTCGCGGCCGTCGGCCGCCCAATCGTCGAACTCCTCGCGGACGCTCATGCGAGACGGGAGACGCGGGAGCGACAAAACGGATTCGGAACGAGGCGGTACCGGGACCGCTCGCCGCGGCCGCGGCCCCGCCGGAACGGCGAGGAGGGCGCGGGGCTTTTCCCTTCGCGGTGTGTCACGTCGCGTATGGTCGGACGAAAGAAGCGGTACGCGCTGGCCGACTCCGCCCAGCAGATCGTCGGCGGGTTCCTGCTGGCGGGGCCGTTCGTCGTCACCGCGGAGGTGTGGGAACTCGCCGCGAACATGTCGAACCTCCAAGGGGCGCTCGCGGTCGTCATCGTCTTCCTCATCGGCTACGGTGCGCTCTACAAGGCAGACGACGACCGCGACCCCGACCGCGAGTCCGAGGTCGCGGGCGTCCCCGCGCGGTTCATCTCGCTCATGCTCGTCTCGTTCGGGTCGGTCGCCATCCTCGCGTTCGTCTTCGCGGCCCCCGAGACGTTCCTCGGCGGCCTCTCTCCGGCGGGCGAGGTCTCGATGAACCGCCTCGTGGTCACGCTGAAGGCCATCTCGGTCGGGGCCATCTTCAGCGTCGTCGGCGCGGCCACCGCCGACAGCGTGTTCTGAGGACGCCCGCGAACCGACTCCGAAATCGGGGTCGGCTCCGCGGTCGGTGACCGCTTCCCGGACGACGGACCCGCATTCTTAAGTCGCCTGCACGTATTATCCGTGGATATGGATTATCAACTCGCCATCGAAAACACGCCCGAGACGATACCCGGTGGCACTGGCGTCCTCCTCCTGCATCCGAGTACTGGTGAAACCGACCGCATCGACACCGACTTCCTGAAGACCGACACCGACCACTTTCTGGTCATCTCGACGCGAACGACCGCCCGCGAGGTCAAGCAGAAACTCGACCACTACGACGTAGACGAGAGCAAAGCCGAGATTCTGGACACCCTGAGCATCGAACGTGGCTACTCCCGCCGCAGTACGGAGAACGTCCACTACGTCTCCTCGCCCGACGACTTGGACGGCGTCCTCGACATCACCCGCGAGTTCCTCGAATCGACCGACGGCAAGCGCCGCATCAGCCTCGACTCCATCACCGAGATGGCCTACTACGCCGACGAGTCGCGGGTCCGGGACGTGATTCGACAAATCTTGGGCCTCCTGCGCGAACACGACGCCGTCGGCCTCTTTCACCTCTCGAAGGGCGTCCACGACGAGGAACACGTCGAGAAGTTCATGGGCCTGTTCGACGCCATCATCGACTTGGACCGCGACGGCAACGTGAACAGCGACTTCGAGAACGTCTAACTTCTCCTCGGGCGCTTTTTCCCGACCCGACCACGAGCGCCGAGCCGCTTCTCCCCCGATTTCGCTCCCGCCCCGCCGACGAAGGACTCTTCTCCGACTCGGCGCGCGCTGGCGTGGTCTCCCCCCGGCGCGCACTGGCGGACTCCTCGTGGGTCCGCCATCGGTGCGCGAGGGCCGAGGACCGCAGGCGGTTGGGGAGGACGAGGTGCGGTCGCGGCGCGGTGCCGTGCGGTCGCGGTGCGGTGCCGTGCGGTCGCGGCGCGGGTGCGGTGACTCCTTGGAGTCGGCGATAGACTGTGTTGCTGTCGTGGTTGCGGTCACGCTATGGTCGAGTGCGGTCGCGGTCACGCTATGGTCGAGTGCGGTTGCGGTCACGCTGTCGTCAGCAGTAGCTACTTCCGACAAACCAGACACCACAGACCAACCGAAATCCGAACGGAAAACGACCCACAGAATCCGAACTCGAAAGCCTAGGAGAAGAACTTCAGCAGGTCGTCGCGCTTGGCCTCGTGGAGGTGGTCCTTGACCGCCTCGTTCAGCGCCTCGACGTTCCCGCGTTTCGCGCTAATCGGCGCGATGGTCTCCTGCCACTGCTTCCACGGGGGATGCAAGCCCAACCGGTCGCACAACTCGTCCAGTCGCTCGTCCTCGTCGTCTACCTTGTCCATCTTGTTGACCGCGACGACGGTCGGGATGCCAACGTCCCGGAGGAAGTAGAACATCTCCACGTCGTAGGGCACCTCGTCCTCGCCGGAGTGGCGGTCGATGATGTCCACCGCGCTCTTGCCGTCCACCACGAGGACGCCCACGAGGATGTCGTCGGCGTTGTCCTCGATGTACCGGACGATGTTGGTCTTTATCTGCTCGCGTTGCTCCTCGGGAACGCCGGACATGAACCCGAAGCCCGGCAGGTCGGTCAGCACGAAGTCCTCGCTGGCCCAGTCGTAGTGGTTCGGCGAGCGCGTGACGCCGGGCTTGCTTCCCGTGTCGAACGTGTGACCGGTTATCTCGCGCATCAGCGTGGACTTGCCGACGTTCGACCGGCCGACGAAGATGACCTCGGCTCCTCGGTCCGGGCGACTCTCGAACATACCGACCCTTGCGTGTGGCGGGATTTAACCGTGTGGTTCCGTGGAGTCGGAATTCGAGTGTTTCCGCCGACGAAGTAGCCGACTCGAATCTCGCGTAACGATTCGCGTAGACGGAGAGAGAGGGCGATAGCCTCAGGCTTGAGTAAATCAGACCGCCACAGCACCACGACCGCACAGCGCCGCGACTGCGCCCCCATACCTCCTCGCGTGCATCCCGTGTCTGTGAGGATGCACGATTATTGTGGTCGGTGAAGATGCACGATTATCGTGGTCGTCGAAGATGCGCGATTCCCGTCCCCTCGCCGTCTCACGATTCCGGGGCTCCACGAGCGCCATCGAACCACCGTCGTCCGCGTGCCACGGCTTATTTACCCCTTCCGTGCAATCTCCGAACGTATGCGGCTCGTGCAGGTTTCGATTCCGGCGGGCAAGCGAGAGTTGGTCGCCGACGTTCTCGAAGAGGAGGGCGTCGATTACATGCTGACCGACGAGACCAGCGGCCGGGAGTACACCGCCATCGCGTACTTCCCGTTGCCGACCAGCGCGGTCCAGCCGATTCTCGACAAGTTGCAGGACGCTGGACTGGGCGAGGACCCCCACGCGGTCATCATCGACGCCGAGACCGACACCTCCCGCCAGTATCAGGAACTCGAAGCGCGGTTCGCCGAGGAGAACGACGACCCCTCGACCATCGCCCGCGAGGAGATTCGGACCGAGGCCCGCGAGATGACTCCGGAGTTCCCGACGTTCGTGGCGATGACCGTCATCAGCGCGGTCGTCGCCACCGCCGGAATGCTGTTGGACTCCCCGGCGGTCGTCGTCGGGTCGATGGTCATCGCACCGCTCATCGGCCCGGCGATGGGCGCGAGCGTCGGCACCGTCCTCGGCGACCGGCAACTGTTCCGGCGCGGGGTAAAGTACCAGTTCATCGGCGGTTTCGCCGCTATCGCGGCGGCGACGGTGTTCGCGGTCCTCGTGCGCTACGGACTGCTCGTCCCGCCGGGGACCGACATCCTCGGCATCTCGCAGGTCAGCGGCAGGCTGACGCCCGACTTCCTCTCGCTTGCGGTCGCCATCGGCGCGGGCGCGGCGGGCGTCCTGAGCCTCGCGTCGGGCGTCTCGGTCGCCATCGTCGGCGTCATGATCGCCGCGGCGTTGGTCCCGCCCGCCGCCGCCGTGGGCATCGCCGTGGCGTGGCAACAGCCGCTCGCGGCGGTCAGTTCGCTGGTCCTCGTGTTGGTCAACATCCTCTCTATCAACCTCGCGGGACTGGTCGTCCTCTGGTATCTGGGCTACCGGCCGAAGAACTGGTTCGACCGCAACGAGACCCGGACGGCCCTGTTCAAGCGTATCGGCGTCCTCGTCGTCGCCATCGGCCTCCTCTCGCTGTTTCTCGGCGGCGTCACCTACACCAGCATCCAGAACGCGACCTTCCAGAACCAAGCCCAAGACGAGGTGCAGGGCGTCCTCGGCGAGGAGGGAACCCCCTACGAGCAGGCCCGCCTCTTCGGGATGGAGTTCCGGCAGGGCGGTCGCCTCCCCTTCGACCAGTCCGGACAGGTCGTCGTCACCGTCGGGCGGCCGCCGGGCGAGCAGTACCCAGACCTCGCCGACGTGCTGAGCAGGCGCATCAACCGCAACACGGGCCACGACGTGGACGTGCAGGTGCGGTACGTCGAGTACGACGAGCGCGAATCGTAGGCCGCGACCGGTACCGCGGATAACTCAAACCGGCCTTTCACTTTAGGAGACGTTTTTGACGACCGGCGTCGTACCGACGATGCGATGTCGAGGAGACTACTCGCGACGGTGGGGGTCGCGCTCCTGCTGGTGACGGCCGGGTGTGCCGGAGGCCTGAACCCAGCGGCGAGCGCGAACGCACAGACCGACCAGACGAACCAGAGCGACAACGGGGGCGAGAGCATCAGCGTCTCGGCGTCCGGACAGGCCGAGGCCGACCCCGACCAAGCCGTGTTGCAGGTCGCGGTGCTGGCCAGCGGCGACGACGCGAACGCGGTCCGCGAGCGACTCGCGGAGAACGCGACGCGGATGCGCGAGGCACTCCGGAACGCGGGCGTCACCGACGACCGAGTCCGGACGGTCCAGTACAGCATCGACCAGCAGTACCGCGAGGAGAACGGCGAGCGGCGACCCGCCGGGTTCCGGGGGATTCACGCCTTCGAGATAACGCTCTCGAACGTGGACCGCACCGGACCCGTCATCGACGCGGCGGTGTCGAACGGAGCCGCCCAAGTCCAGAGCGTCGAGTTGACCCTCTCCGAGGAGCGCCGCCGCGAGGTCCGGGCCGACGCGCTCCGGAACGCGATGGACAACGCTCGCGCCGACGCGGACGTTATCGCCGAGAGTGCGAACCTGTCAGTCTCGGGCGTCCACACCGTCTCGACCGGTGACGTGGGCTTCAGCCCCGTCCGGGCCGAGGCGCTGACCGCGCAGGCCGACGCCGGAACGCAGATAGCGTCCGGACCGGTCACCGTCACCGCGCAGGTGTCGGTGACGTACAACGCGACCGGATAAGGTTCCGGTGACGTACAACGCGACCGGGTAGGGAGTCCGTCGCGCGAGCGACCGCGCCGTGCCGTCGCTCGCACCGCGCTACCACGCGACACGTCGCGCGTCGCGGCCTGAACCCTTTTCTCTCACAATCCCGTGGCTCCCGTGTGCGCCTCATCCACGTCCTGATTCCGGCCGAGCGCCGCGGTCCGATTCTCGGTGCGCTCGACTCGAAGGAGATAGACTACGCCGTCCTCGAAACCGACGAGCGGACGAGCGAGGAGGTGATGGTCGAGTTTCCGCTCCCGAGCGACGGCGTCGGCGACGTGATGGATGCGCTCCGGGACGCCGGACTCGAAGAAGACGAGTACACCGTCATGGGGAACGCCGAGACCGCCTCGACGCCGAACATGGAACGGTTGCAGAACCGATACGCTGGTGACTTCGACCCGCTGACTCGGAAGGAACTTCGGTCGAAGGTGCGGGACATGGCCCACGACCGCAACTCGTTCGTCTGGATGATATTCCTGAGCGCCATCATCGCGACGGCGGGGCTACTGCTCGACTCCCCGGCCATCGTCGTCGGGTCGATGGTCATCGCGCCGATGGTCGGGCCGGTCCTGACCGCGAGCGCCGGAGCGGTCACGGGCGACCGGCGGATGCTCGTGGACAGCATCAAGTTACAGGCGCTCGGGCTGGCGGTCGCGGTCGTCAGCTCGCTTGCGTTCGGCTACCTGCTCAAGTCGTTCTCGTTCGTGCCGCAGTTGCAGATTACCGCGCTCGGCCAGATTAGCTCTCGGGTCGCGCCGAGTCTCCTGACCGTGGCGGTCGGACTCGCCGCCGGGAGCGCCTCGGCGTTCGGCGTGACGACGAAGGGGCCGACCTCGCTCATCGGCGTGATGATAGCCGCGGCGCTGATTCCCGCGGCCGCGACGACCGGCATCGCTGTCATCTGGGGGTTCCCCGTGGTCGCGGCCGGGTCGCTGGTCCTCCTTCTGGTCTCGCTGGTCGCCATCAACGTCGCCGCGCTCGTCACGCTCTGGTATCTGGGCTACCGACCGAACGGGTTCGATCGGCGAGTACTCGCGGCCGACGGCCGTCGGCAGGCGGCGATTCTCGCAGTCGCCGTCCTCGCCGTCGCCGTCGTCGTCGCCGGGGCGGGATTTGCAACGTACCAGCAGATAACCTACGAGCGAACCGTCAACCAGCAGGTGAGTTCCGTCCTCGACAATCCGGCGTACACGAACCTCACCTACGTCTCGACCAACACCGAGTACGCCTTCACCGGCAACTGGTTCTCCTCGGAGACGGTCACGGTCACCATCAGTCGCACCTCCGACCGCGAGTACCCGCGACTGGCGACCCGGCTTCAGCGCCGCATCGACGCCGCGACCAGCCAGAATCCGTCGGTTCGGGTTCACTTCGTGGACTACGCGGTGGCGAACTCGACGCAGGTGTCGCTCTCAGGGCCGCGCGGCGAAGCGATTGCCTGACGCATCTCTCGTCCGAAACACGAATCGACGAAGTCGATGCAAAACGGCGTTGTCGTTGCGAATAGCGCCCGAAAACAGCTTTTCGACCGGCCGCGCGACGAAATTCGACCCGTCCCTATTCGCGGTCCTCGAACGGCAGCTCCGGTTCGTAACCGGTCGCGTCCACCGCGGCGTCCAGCACCGAATCGACGTTCTCGCCGTTCTCGACGCTCATGTAGGCGTCCGCGTCCACGTCTTTCGAGAGGTCGGACTTGTTACAGACCGTCAGGACCGACACGTCGCCGAAGCGGTCGGCGAGCGCGTCCCGCAGTTCCAGTTGCGCGTCGAGCGGGTAGCCACAGTACCCGCTGGCGTCCACGACGAAGACGATGGCGTCCGCGAGATGTGTGAGGGCAGAGACCGCCTGATTCTCGATGTCGTTGCGCTCGTCCTCCGGCCGGTCCAACAGGCCGGGCGTGTCCACGATTTGGTACCGGATGTGGTCCTTCTCGAAGTGGCCGACGCGGACGCCCTTCGTCGTGAAGGGGTACTCCGCGATCTCGTTCCGGGCGTTCGTGACCGCGTTGACGAACGACGACTTGCCGACGTTGGGGTAGCCCGCGACCACGATGGTCGGCTCGTCGGGGTCGATGTCGGGGAGCCGCCGGAGGTCTTGGTGGGCGTCGTTGACCCGCTGGAGGTCGGCCTCGACCTCCTCGACGATGTCCGCGAGGCGGGCGAACCCCTGCTTTCGAATCTTGCGGTCGGCGTCGGCGTCGCCCGTGAGCTTCCCTTGGTACTCCCGGCCGAGATTGTGGGTCTTGCGACTCGCCCACTGAATCTCCGAGAGGCTCTGGCGCAACTCGTCTACGTCCACGATGGCGTCGGCGAGTTCGTAGTAGAAGGGGTCTATCACGTCGAAGTCGGGCCACTCGGCCGCGACGTTCTGGAGGTTGTCGCTCAGGATGTTGGTCGCGGTCTGGAGCATCGACTGCTGGGCCTCCGCGCCGCTCTTGGCCCGACCCGCTCGCGCGGCCCGCGAGAACGCCTTGTCGATGAGCTCCTCCGACGTAGGTGTCGTCGGCAGGCTCTCGAAAATCATAGGCGTAGATAGGGTCACGCGGCCTTAAAAGGGCGTCCATACGGCGGTGACAGATTCGACGCCGGTCGAAAGCCCCGACGACCGCTACGGACGACGGTCCGTCGCCGAGGAGCCTCGGACCGACCCCCGGATTGAAGTACCATCGAGTTTTACCACTCGATAATGGCCAGCGAAGACGCCCTCTATTCGGTCGATACTCGCCGTCCCGCCCCGGTCGAGAAACCGGTCGCGCTCACCGTCGCCGGGAGCGACTCCGGAGGAGGTGCGGGCGTGCAGGCCGACTGCAAGACCATCGAAGCCCACGACGCCTTCGGGACGAGTGCCGTGACGGCCGTTACCGCACAGCACACCCGCGGCGTCGAGTCCACGCACGTCCTGCCTCCCGAGGAGGTCGCGGCCCAACTCGACGCCGTGACCGGCGACTTCGACGTGCGGGCCGCCAAGACCGGGATGCTCGCCACCGCGGATATCGTGGACTGCGTGGCCGAGCGCGTGGCCGACGCCGAGTTCCCGGTCGTCGTGGACCCCGTGATGGTCGCCACCTCGGGCGACCGACTCCTCGACGCCGCGGCCGAGGATGCCTACGAGGACCTACTCACGGAGGCCGCGCTCGTGACGCCCAACGCCGACGAGGCCGAGGTGTTGACCGGCGCGACCGTCGAGGGAGAGGAGTCGGCGAGAGCGGCGGGCGAGGCGTTGCTGGCGATGGGTGCCGACGCCGCGCTCGTCACCGGCGGACATCTCCCCGGCGACGCCGTGGAAGACGTGTTGGTGACTGAGGACGGCGTCGAGACGTTCCGCCGCCCCCGCGTCGAGACCGCGGCGACCCACGGGTCGGGATGCACGCTCTCGGCCGCGATTGCGGCCCGGTTGGCCCGCGGCGAGTCGCTTCACGATGCGGTCGAAGCGAGCGCCGCGTTCGTCGCGCGGGCCGTCCGGTACCTCCTCGACGTGGGCGAGGGTCCCGGCGCGGTGCATCACGCCGTCGAGTTGCGAAACCGCGCCGCCCGCGAGGAGACCGCCGAGGAGGTCCGTGAGGTCGTCCGGGCGTTCGTGGACCGAGACGTGTCGCTCCTCGTGCCCGAGGTCGGGATGAACGTCGTCGGCGCGACGCCCTACGCCGAGGAGACCGACGAGACCGCGGCCGTCGAGGGGCGAATCACCCGGACGTTCTCCGGCGTGAAACCCAACCGCGGCGTGCGATTCGGCGCGTCGAGTCACGTCGCGCGCTTCCTGCTTTCCTGCCGGGAGTTCGACCCCGACCTGCGATTCGCGGCGAACTGTCGGTTCGATTCGGACGTGGCGGCCGCGCTCGACTCGCTGGACTGGGCGGTCGCCGAGTACGACCGGAGCGCGGAACCGGAGGGCGTGAAATCGAAGGAGGGGTCTACGATGCAGTGGGGCGCGCGGCGGGCTTTCGAGTCGGTCGCGGGGACGCCGGTCGCGGTCGTGGACCGTGGCGAGGTCGGCAAGGAGGCGATGACGAAAGTCCTCGCGCGGGACGGCGAGGAGTTGACCGAGCGCGTAGTGACGCTATTGGATTGCCGGTGACCCTCGGGGAGAATATCGAAAGTTACATACACATTCTAGTCAAAATTGACTACAATGCGGCGGCGAAGCGGGAACAGACGGAGATACGACCGGGACGGAAACGACCCTACGGGAGAGTTGGTATCCGACCGCATCGACCCTCGGCAAGATGCCATCGATAGATTCGAGCGAATGCTCGACGTGCAAGTTTCGACTCTGAACGGAATCGACGACAAGTCTGCTCGTCTCATCAGTTTCGTCGGGGTCCTTCTAGGCGTGATTGCGACGGTTGCTCGAATCGTGCCGAGGATGGCAGACGGGGATAGCTTCATCGACTCCGGCACGGTCGCTGGCGGGGTTGCGCTCGTCGTGGGCGTCGCCGGTCTCCTCGTCGCACTCGTCTACGCGACGATAACGTATCTGAGCACGCAGTTCGACTATGGGCTGAGTGCCGACGTTGCAGACGCGCTGGCACGAGAAGACGAGGTTCGGCCCGAAACGTATCGGACTATCGTCCTCCGGGCGTACGCGGACTCGATACGGGAGAACAAACCGATAATAAGCCGAAACGCGAAGCGGTTCCGTTACGCGCTCGCCGCGCTCGTCGGCGCGCTCTTCTCGTTGATGTTCTCGGTCGGCTACTATCTCGTCCGCCTTCCCGATTCGGTCGAGTTGCTGACGCTCGCTTGCGGAGCGACCGTTGTCGGATTTCTCTGTATCTATATCCGCGACGAAGCCTATTTAACGACGGCGGCTGAAAAACTGGGAAGGAAGTAACTATGGGTAGTCGAAAGAACAAAACGGACGACACCGACCTCAACTCGTTCGAGAAGCGAGTCCGCGACCTGCTCGGTGACGCTGGTTCTTATTACGTCGAGGACGGCGAGGTGCGGCCGACGAGGGAACGACTGAGCAAAAGCGGTGGCGACGACGAACGCAACTGATTCTACTTTGAAAGATTCCGACGACCTCTCCTCGCTCGTCGCGGACCTGCACGCTCACCTCGAAGCGACCGCCGAACTCCCCGTCGAGACCCGCGCGAGCCAGTGGCTCGGCGAGGCAGAGGCGGTCTGCGAGGACGCACTCGGACCCGAGACTCCCGAGTCCGTCGTGGAGAAGCGCGTCGAACAGGTCCGGATGCTCCTCTCGAACGTCGAGGAGACCGGAAGCGACGCCGCGGACGAACACGTCGCGGCGGCGCTCGAACTGGTCGAAGAAATCGAGTCGCGGCTGTAGCGTTCGAGGCTCGTCTCTACGCCGACCGTTGCATCATCTCGCGGCAGGTCTCGGCGCACTCCTCGACCACGTCGGCGCAGGTCTGGCAGTGGTCGTGGTCGTGACGGCGACACTCCTCGGCGCACTCCTCGGCGGCCCCGGCGGTCGCCTCGGCGAGTTCGACGCTGTAGTTGGAGCTACGCGCCATGAACCGGGCGTGCTGGCTCGCGAGATCCGCCACGTCCCGGCAGAGCCGGATACACTTGGCCATGTCCATCTCCTCGTCGAGACACTCGTCGGCGCAGTACTCGCAGGCTTGCACGGCTTCGAAGCAGTTGTCGATGCACTGGTCTTCGAGGTCGTTGGTGTCGAGTTCGGAAAGTGCCATCGCATAGGATAACAGGCCAGCGAACGCCTTAGACTCGGTGGCTAAAAATCCGAGGCGACGGTGCGGCGTTTCGGGCCGGAACGAGGAGACGACCGAAAAGCTCTCACGCTCCCATCTCGGTCCCCATCTTCGCGGGGTTCATCATCCCCTCTTTGACGCCGAAGTGGATGAGCAGGAGGTTGACCGGATACGCCGCGAGGAGTCCCACCGTCAGCGAGAAGACGAGGCTGGTCCAAAACAGCACGTCTCCGAGTCCGGCCTCGGCCGCCAGCCAGATGTCGGTGCTGATGGCGACGACCTCCATCACGGTGATGCTCGCGGTCTCCGAGTAGAACGCGTCCCACAGGGCCTCGCGCAGGCCGACGCCCTCCTGCATCAGCGGTCCGACCGTCATCAGGTAGCCGAAGAAGTACGCCAGCGAGAACGTCAGGACGACCGTGCCGGTCGTCTTGAATGCGAACAGTCCGACCGCCATCGAGACGCCCAGCACCTCGCCGGTGCCACACCCCGAGTAACAGTGGCTCACCGACCGGAACCCCTTGCGCCAGAACGAGTCGTGATCGATCTGAGTCCGGCCCGAGTACCAGTAGCCCAAGAGTCCGAGCGGCCCGGAGTACAGCACCGTGAAGCCCCAGACGAACTTCATGAGGCTCTTCAGTTCCGAGTTGTTCCGCCAGAGGTCCCAGCCGAGAATCCCGAGCGAGAGGGCGACCAGTAGACCCCACGCTGTGAGGTAGGTGGGGTTCGTCAGCACGTTCTGTAGCGCCTGCTGAATTCCCATGCAGGACGGTACGGGCTTCGGACTTTACGGGATTGTGGCTAAGATGCAAGCCCGGTCTCGCGCCGACGAGCCGCCGGTTCCCGGCGTCCGTGCGCTCGCCGACCTTGGTTTCGAAAGGTATCGGCGAAACGAACTCGGATTCGAAGGGGAAAGTCCGAAAAGGCCCACGCACTAAGTAGAGAGTATGGCGAGACAGATTACCGTCGAAGGCATGAGCTGTGGCGGCTGCGAGGAGAACGTCGAGAACGCGCTCCGGGACGTACCGGGCGTCGAAGACGCGACCGCGGACAACGAGTCCGACAGCGTGACCGTCGAGGGCGACGCCAGCGACGAGGACCTCGCGGCGGCCGTCGAGGATGCTGGTTACACTGCGAAAGTCTGAGCCGCGACGAGGTTACCCCTTTCTTTCAGAAAAACAAAACTCGTATCGTCCTGATTTATAAGATTAATATGGGTAATAAAATATAGGGGCTTCCGTAGTAGTGTCTACACCCTCTCGTCGTCTATTCACACCAAAATAGCTGATTTCCCAAAACTTTATCACTCATCCTCGTCCTATCTCCGATTGTCGGTAGACGACGACTAGGCTTCGACCGCAACCGATGGTAGCAGACGTTCACGCGTATGCTATAAAAAGGAGATCGGTTGGAAGTCTATTCCATCAAGGCCATTACAATCCCGGCAACGAACAGCGGCCAACCCAATGGCATGTCAGTGCCGATAAGGGTGCAACCGCCAACGATGAACGCGGCCGGGATTTCGTTTTCAGTTCGTTTCATTTCTCGGTAGGCAGAGGTTTTCTGCACGCGACGGTGTCCAGCGTCGCGTGCTACGTGAAACCAGTAATCCGCCCCGGATAGTCTTTATCGTCTATAATCCTGCTAGGGATTTCGGTGTCTAGCTCGGCAGTTGTATCCGAAACAGTGGCACGTCACGAATCACGACCATTTTCACCCCGAACCCGCACCGTTTTAGTCGCCGACGCCCCTCCGAACCGACTATGACTCTACTCGCGCGGACGTGCCGAGGAGGTGGCCGACGTGTCCCAATCTGACGGCGAGGTCGGGGGTATCGTCGGGGAGTTCTTCTCGCTCAAGGACGAGACCGACGCCGACTATCTGGTGATGCAGGTCGGGGATTTCTACGAGTTCTTCGGCGACGACGCCGAGGAGGTCTCGGACCTCCTCGACCTCAAAGTCTCCCAGAAGTCGTCTCACGGCTCGAACTACCCGATGGCCGGGGTTCCGGTGGACAAGCTCACGCCCCACCTCAAGCAGTTGGTCGAGCGCGGCTACCGGGTCGCGGTGGCCGACCAACACGAGACCGCCGACGGCCACGCCCGCGAAATCACTCGCGTCGTGACCCCCGGCACCCTGCTGGAGACGACCGACTCCGACGCCCAGTACCTCGCCGGAGTCGTCCGAGGAGACGACGACCGGTACGGCCTCGCGTTCGCCGACGTGACCACGGGCCGGTTCATGGTCACGGAAGTCGCCGGACCTGACCCCGAGGCGGCCGCGGACCGCGCGTTCACCGAACTCTACCGGTTCGACCCCGCGGAGGTTCTGCCGGGACCCGAGGTCCGCAACGACGACGCCTTCGTGGAGCGAGTCCGCGAGCGCACCGACGCGACGCTCACGCTCCACCGCGCCGACGCCTTCGCCCCCGGTCGGGCGACCCACGCGACGAAAGAGCAGTTCGGCGACGAGACGCTGGCGAGCATCGGCTTGGCGGAGGACGGCGGAAGTCGCGGTGCGGGCGGTGGGTCCGGGCGCGGGACCCGGAGCAACGGCCGCGACGACCGCCCGCAGATTCAGGCCGCGGGCGCGCTCCTCTCGTACGTCGAGGAGACCGGCACGGGCGTCAGGGCCTCGATGACGCGACTCCAGAACTACGAGGGCGACGACCACGTCTCGCTCGACGCGACGACCCAGCGCAACCTCGAACTCACCGAGACGATGCAGGGCGACCGGGGCGGGTCGCTCTTTGCTATCATCGACCACACCGCGACGAGTCCGGGCAAGCGCCTGCTGAAAGAGTGGCTCCAGCGCCCCCGCCGGGACCTGCCGACGCTCCGCCAGCGGGCCGACGGGGTGGCCGCGTTCGCCGACACCGCGCTGGCCCGTGAGACGGTCCGCGAGACCCTGAACGACGCCTACGACCTCGAACGACTGGCGAGCAAGGCGGCCCACGGGAGCGCCGACGCCCGCGACCTCCTGCGGGTCCGGGAGACCGTGGCGCTCCTGCCGGCGGTCGCCGAGGCCATCGACAACGACCCTCGACTGGCCGACTCACCGCTCGCGGACATCGTCGCCCGGCCCGACCCCGAGGAGGCCGCCGCGCTCCGCGACGAGTTGGACGCGCTCGCCGACGACCCGCCGGGCACCGTCACCGAGGGCGGTCTGTTCGAGCGCGGTCACGACGACGAGTTAGACGACCTCATCGACCGCCACGACGAGGCCGAACAGTGGCTCGACACGCTGGACGACCGCGAGAAGCGCGAGACCGGCATCACCCACCTCACCGTGGACCGCAACAAGACCGACGGCTACTACATCCAAGTCGGCAACTCCGAGACCGACGCGGTGCCCGACCGCTACGACCGTCTCAAGAGTCTCAAGAACTCCGAGCGATACACCACCGACGAGTTGAACGAGCGCGAACGCCAGATATTCCGACTCGAAGAGCGCCGCGGGGAACTGGAGTACGACCTGTTCACGGAACTGCGCGAGCGGGTCGCGGCGCGGGCGGACCTCCTGCAGTCGGTGGGCCGCTGTCTCGCGGAACTCGACGCGCTCGCTAGCCTCGCGGTCCACGCAGTCGAAAACGACTGGGTGCGCCCCGAACTGCACGAGTCGGGCGACCTCGACATCGAGGAGGGCCGCCACCCGGTCGTGGAGCAGACCACCCAGTTCGTCCCCAACGACCTCCGGATGGACGGGGACCGTCACTTTCTGGTCGTCACCGGGCCGAACATGTCGGGCAAATCGACCTACATGCGGCAGGTCGCGCTCATTACCCTGCTGGCACAAATCGGGAGCTTCGTCCCCGCCAAATCTGCCAGCATCGGCGTCGTGGACGGTATCTACACCCGCGTCGGTGCGCTGGACGAACTCGCGCAGGGGCGCTCGACGTTCATGGTCGAGATGCAGGAGTTGAGCAACATCCTCCACTCCGCGACCGACGAGTCGCTGGTCATTCTGGACGAGGTGGGCCGCGGGACCGCGACTTACGACGGGATTTCCATCGCGTGGGCCGCGACGGAGTATCTCCACAACGAAATCCGAGCCAAGACACTCTTTGCCACTCACTACCACGAACTGACGACGCTGGCCGACCACCTCGACCGCGTGGAGAACGTCCACGTCGCCGTCGACGGCGAACCGCCCTCCTCCGGCGGAACGGGGACCCGCTCGGCCGACGACTCGGCGGGCGACGTGACGTTCCTCCGGACCATCGAGGAGGGACCGACCGACCGCTCCTACGGCATCCACGTCGCAAACCTCGCGGGCGTGCCCGACCCCGTGGTCGAACGCTCGCGCGGCGTGCTGGAGAAACTGCGCCAAGAGAAAGCCATTGAGGCGAAGGGCGGAAGCGAGCGGTCCGGCGAGACGAAGCAGGTCGTCTTCGACGTGGGGAGCGGCGAGCTAAAGACCGGGGAACCAGAGAGCGGGGCGAAGGATGAGAGCGCGAACGAGACCGAGCGCGCCGACGACTCGGCGGCCGTCCGCGACGAGTTCGGCGACGACGCCGACGAGATACTACGCGAGATTGCGGACCTCGAAGTGAGCGACACCGCGCCGATAGAACTGTTGAATCGAGCGCAGGAGTGGCAGGAGCGACTCGATACGTAGCCCTCGATTCGGCCTCGTTCCGACCCCGACCGGACCGCTCTACCGTCCGACCGCGAGCGTCCGGCGAGGCGAACGATTTTTCCCTATTTGCGCGAAATTCGAGACGAATGGTCGAAGGCAGTCCCGACGAGACGCCCCGCGAGCGCGAGTGGGTGGACCCGCCCGAGGAGTTCGTCGCGCAGGCGAACGTCACGGCGGCCGACCGCGACGCGTTCCGGGGAGCGGGGTGGCCCGAGTGCTGGCGGCAGGCGGCCGACCTGCTGGAATGGGACCGCGATTTCGACGCGGTGCTGGCGGGCGGCGCGAGCGCCGGGAGCGGCGACGGTGATGCCGCCGGGGAATCCCCGGCGTCGGAACCGATTCGGTGGTTCCCCGACGGGCGACTCAACGCCGCGCACAACTGCGTGGACCGCCACGTCGAGGCGGGCCGGGGCGACGAGACGGCAGTCGCGTGGGAGGGGAAACTCGGCGAGACGCGCAGTTACACCTACCGGGAGTTGCGCGACGAGGTGAACGCGTTCGCGGCCGCCCTGCGGGAGTTGGGCGTCGGCGAGGACGACGTGGTGACCCTCTACTTACCGATGATTCCGGAGCTACCGGTCGCGATGCTGGCCTGCGCGCGCATCGGCGCGCCCCACTCGGTCGTGTTCGCCGGGTTTTCCGCCGACGCGCTGGCGACCCGCCTCTCCGGCGCGGACTCGGAGTTTCTCGTGACCTGCGACGGCTACTACCGGCGCGGGGCGGCGCTCGACTTGAAGCGTCGCGCGGACAACGCCTGCGTCTCGGTCGAGCATTCCGTCGAGCAGGTGGTCGTCGATCGCTTGGACGACGACCGGCCCGCGGGCGACTACCACGCCTACGCCGACCTCGTGGCGGAACACGAGGGCGAGACGGTCGAACCGGTCTCGCGCGAGAGCGACGACCTCCTCTTTCTCATCTACACCTCCGGCACGACCGGCGAACCGACGCTGGTCCGCCACACCACCGGGGGCTACCTGACTCACGTCGCGTGGACCAGCCACGCGGTCCTCGACTTGGGTCCCGACGACACCCACTGGTGTTCTGCGGACGTGGGGTGGATTACCGGACACTCCTACGCGGTCTACGGTCCTTTGGCGCTCGGCGCGACGACGGTGCTGTACGAGGGGACGCCCGACCACCCCGAGACCGACCGGCTCTGGGAGATTATCGAGCGCAACGAGGTGGACGTGTTCTACACCGCGCCCACGTCCATCCGAGCGTTCATGAAGTGGGGCGAGGAGCATCCCGCGAGCCACGACCTGTCGAGTCTGCGCCTGCTAGGGAGCGTCGGCGAACCGATAGACGAGACGGCGTGGCACTGGTACCGCGACCACGTCGGCGACGGCGACGCGCCGGTCGTGGACACGTGGTGGCAGACCGAGACCGGCGGCATCGTTCTCTCGACGCTCCCCGGCGTGGACCGGATGCGTCCCGGCGCGGTCGGCAAGAGCCTGCCGGGCATCGAGACCGCCGTCGTGGACGAGACGGGCCGCCGCGTCGCCCCCGGCGAGGCGGGCCAACTCGTCGTCACGCGCCCGTGGCCGGGGATGGCCCGGTCGCTCTGCGACGAGTCCGGATGGGGTGCGCGCCGGACGCGCCGAGTCGAGGGCGAGTGGCAGTACGCCACCGGCGACAACGCGGTCCGCGACGACGAGGAGTACCTCCACCTCCTCGGGCGGGCCGACGACGTGGTGAAGGTCTCGGACCGGCGACTCAGCACCGCCGAAATCGAGTCGGCCATCGTCGGCGTCGAAGGCGTCGCCGAGGCCGCGGTAGTCGTCGGCGCGGACGACGAGGCGGCCCACCGCTCGGAGATTCACGCCTTCGTCAGTCCGGCGTCGAACGTCGCGGGCGACGACGCGCTCCGCGAGCGCGTCGGCGAGGGCGTCGAGGAGGCCATCGGTTCCATCGCGGTCCCCGACGCCGTGACGTTCGCGCCCTCGCTCCCGAAGACCCGTTCGGGGAAGGTCGTCCGGCGCTATCTGGCGGCCATCGCTAACGGCGAGGAGTTGGGCGACACCTCGGCGCTCCGGAACCCGGAGGTCGTCGGGGAACTGGAGTCGCTACTGGACCGGTGAGGCTTCGGCGGCGTTTCGTTATTTTAGAAGAAAACGAAATTTGATGGCGCGGTTGGCTCTCAACAAGGCGAGGATTTGTTTAACGTGTTTGTGTATTGCTTAGGGAACCCTAGATGTGTCTTTGGAGTGGGTTTCCGGTGGCCTTGAACGGGGCGACCGCGGACCACACAGCAACTGTACCGCGACCGTACCGCACCGCGACCGCCTCACACCTCCCCAACCTCCTCGTTCGCTCCGCTCGCTCGTCCCTCGCACGACGATGGCGCGAGCTAAACTCGCGCCAGCGTGCGCCGGGTCGGTGGTCGAGGAGAGCGCAAGCACTACCAATCACTCCACCCTGCGACGACCGACCGGACCACCGTCGGGGTGGATAAAGGGGCCGCGCGCTCGCGGGCCGCAGGCCCGTGGTCGTCTCCGCGAGCCACTATTCCCGCGCCGGGCGGTGCGGAGAGGCGCGGGAATATCTCGCGGAGCGACCGCGAGCGGGCGGGGGCTTTCGAAGTAATCGTTCTCGTCACTGGAACTCGCTTCTCGATAGTCGTTCCCACCGCAACTTCGAATTCCTCCCCACGACGGAACAGACGAAACCTCCTCCCCGACATCGCCGAGCGAGTTCACGGAAGCTTTATTCGGGTTCCTTCGAAAAGGCGAAACAGAATGGCCGTCGAATCGAGCGACGACTACCTCACCACCCCGGAGTTCCAGCGTTTTCGCCGCCGGACCGAGACCTACCGCGAGGACCTCGTGGTCGCGCTCGCCGGGCGCGTCGGCCTGCGAGCGGCCGAGATTCCCCGCGTCCGCCCCGCGGACCTGCGCGAGGTCGAGCGCGGCGGGGACCTCCACTACCTCCTCGCGGTCCCCGAGGGCGACGCGACCGAGGGCGGAGGCAGTGACGACAGCGCGGGCGGTTCCGCGACCCGCGACGCCTACGTCCCGCCGGGGGTCGCCCACGACCTCCGGAAGTTCGCCACCGTAGAGGAGGTCGCGCGCCGGGACCCCGTGGTAGACGTATCTCCTCGGCGCGTCCAGATGCTCGTCGCCGACGTGGCCGACCGGACCGCCGACCTCTCGGACGTGACCTGCCGGGACCTCCGCCAGCACTTCGCGTGGCGACTGCTCGCCGAGGAGGGCGTCCCGCCGAACGTCGTCAAGGCCGTCGGCGGGTGGGCGAGCCTCCGGAGCCTCGCGCCGTACCTCGGCGACCCGACCGCCGCTGAAGTCGTGGACGCTTTCGCCGACCGGTCGCGGACCGGGAGTCGGCCGTCGGGTCCACCCCGACCGACCGACTCGCGGAACGCCCCACCGCACCGCGCGGACTCCCGGAGCGACGACCTGCTGGCCTGCGGGGCGGCGCTCGGCGACGCGCTCTCCGACGCCTCGACCGCCGAGGAAGCCGAACGCGCGGTCTGCGACTGTCTCGCCGACCACTTTCGGGCGGTCTGGGTCTGCGACGCGCGGGGCGCAGTCCGGACGAGCGCCGCACCGGAGGGGAGCGACGGCGTGCCCGCCGACGCGCTGGACGGGGCGGACCTGCCCGACGAGAGCGCGACGGACGGCGGTGAAGGCGTATCGGACGCCGAGGAGACGCCGGACGCGACCCTCCTCGACGCCGCGCCGACCGACGGCCCGCTGGCGGGGTGTTCGCTCGCGGTCGCGCCCCTCCGGTCGAGCGAGACCGTTCACGGCCTGCTCTGTGTGGCTCGGGACTCGCTGTCGTCGGCCGACCGGACGCTTCTGGCGGACGCCGGGCGGCGCGTCGGCCGGACGGTCACGGCCATCGCGCGTAAACAGTTGCTGTTGGCCGACACGGGTGTCGAACTCTCGTTCCGGACGACCGACCGCGGGGTCTTCCTCGCGGCCGCGTCCGCGGATTTGGGCTGTCGCTTCGAACTCGAAGGCGTCGTGCCCGTCGAGGACTCGTTGCTGTACTTCGTGACTGCGAGCGGTGCCGCGGTCGGCGACGTGTTAGAGCGCGTCCCGGCCGCCGAGTCGGTGGACGACGCCCGACTCATCCGGGACTACGGCGACGGCGCGCTCTTCGAGTTCGCCGTCTCGGGGGAGTCGGTCGCCTCGACGCTGGTCGAGCGCGGCGGCACGGTCCGCGAACTGTCGGCCGCGGACGGCGAGGCCGACGTTTCGGGCGTCTTCTCGCGGCGCGTGGACGTGCGCCGCGTCGTGGAGGCCGTCGAGGAGTCGTTCCCCGACACGGACCTGCGTTCGAAGCGCGAGGTCGAGGAGCCAGTCCAGAGCGCCGCGACGGTCCGCCAGACGGTCCACGACCGCATCACCGAGCGCCAGCGGACCGTCCTCCGGGCGGCGTATCTCGCGGGCTACTTCGAGTGGCCCCGCGGGAGTACCGCCGAGGAGTTGGCGGCCTCGATGGACGTGTCCGCGCCGACGCTCCACAACCACCTCCGGAAGGCCCAACAGAAGGTCTTCGACGCGGTGTTCGACGACTCCGACCCGTCTGGGACCGACGAGTTCGACGCTCCCTGAGGCTCCGCCCCGACACTAATTGCTTAACCTCGCCCGCGAGCGCGGTTCAGTGAAGACGTGAACCCGACGACATTAAATGTCCTAAAACACACTTACGACGGCTATACATCGAGAAATTAGGGGCTTGAGATAGTTAGTTCCACGACTTATGTGGCTATGACGGGGTTGTGAACACAGCCCATGCCGGAGAACGAAGACGTAGAACTCGAAGCCAGACTCGAAGACCGAGAGCGGTTCGAACCGCCCGAGTCGTTCGTCTCGCAGGCGAACGTCTCGGACCCGTCCGTCTACGAGCGGTTCGAGGAGGACTGGCCCGAGTGCTGGGAGGAGGCCGCGGCCCTCCTCGATTGGGACGAATCGTACGACGAGGTGCTGGACGACTCGAACCCGCCGTTCTACGAGTGGTTCACCGGCGGCGAACTCAACGCCTCGGCGAACTGTCTGGACAGGCATCTGGACGAGCGCGGCGACGAGGCGGCCATCGAGTGGGTCGGCGAACCCACCGACGAGGAGAACCGGACCTACACCTACGAAGAACTCCACCGCGAGGTCAACGAGTTTGCGGCCGCGCTCCGCGAGATGGGCGTCGGCGAAGGCGACGTGGTAACGATGTACATGCCGATGGTGCCGGAGCTACCCGTCGCCATGCTGGCCTGCGCGCGCATCGGCGCGCCCCACTCGGTCGTGTTCGCGGGCTTCTCCGCGGACGCGCTCGCCACGCGCATGAACGCGGCCGACTCCGAATTCCTCGTCACCTGCGACGGCTACTACCGGCGCGGCGACCCCCTCGAACACAAGGCCAAAGCCGACGAGGGACTCGCGGGCGTCGAACACGAGGTCAGCGACGTGGTGGTCGTGGACCGCCTCGGTGACGACTACGACCACCCGATGGGCGAGTCTCACCGCGCCTACGACGACCTCGTGGACGCACACGAGGGCGCTGAAGTCGAACCGGTCTCGCGGGACGCCGAGGACATGCTGTTCCTGATGTACACCTCGGGGACCACGGGCGAACCGAAGGGCGTCAAGCACACCACGGGCGGCTACCTCGCGTGGACCGCGTGGACCTCCCGGTCGGTCCTCGACATCAAGCCCGAGGACACCTACTTCTGCTCGGCGGACATCGGCTGGATTACCGGCCACTCCTACATCGTCTACGGCCCGCTCTCGCTCGGGACCACGACGATGATGTACGAGGGCACGCCCGACTACCCCGAGAAAGACCGCCTCTGGGACATCGTGGAGAGCTACGAGGCCGACCAACTGTACACCGCGCCGACCGCGATTCGAGCCTTCATGAAGTGGGGGAGCCAGTACCCCGACGAACACGACCTGTCGAGCCTCCGACTCCTCGGTACCGTCGGCGAACCCATCAACCCGAAGGCGTGGAAGTGGTACTACAAGCACATCGGCGACGAGTCGTGCCCCATCATCGACACGTGGTGGCAGACCGAGACTGGCGGGATGATGGTCACGACCCTCCCCGGCGTCAAGGACATGAAACCCGGAAGCGCCGGGCCTCCTCTGCCGGGCGTGGACGCGCAGGTCGTGAACGGGCAGGGCGAGGAGGTCGCCCCCGGCGAGGCGGGCTATCTCACGGTCCAGAAGCCGTGGCCGGGGATGCTCCGCACCCTCTACCAGAACGACGAGCGATACATCGAGGAGTACTGGGCGGAGTACTCCGACACCCAATCCGACGACCCCGACGACTGGGTGTACTTCCCGGAGGACGGCGCGAAGATAGACGAGGACGGCTACATCACCGTACTGGGTCGCGTGGACGACGTTATCAACGTCTCCGGGCATCGACTCGGGACGATGGAAATCGAGTCGGCTATCGTCGGCGTCGAAGGCGTCGCCGAGGCCGCCGTGGTCGGCGGCGACCACGAGGTCAAAGGCGAGGCGGTCTACGCCTACGTCATCACCGAGGACGGCTACGACGAGACCGACGAGATGCGCGAGCGCATCGTCGCGGGCGTCGAGGACGCCATCGGACCCATCGCTCGCCCCGAGCAGGTCGTCTTCACGCCCGAACTCCCGAAGACGCGCTCGGGCAAGATTATGCGCCGCTTGCTGGAGGACATCGCCAACGGCGAGGACCTCGGTAACACCTCGACGCTTCGGAACCCCGAAGTCGTCAGCGACATCGAGGCGAAGGTCGGCGACGACTGAGCGACCTCCTCTTTCGACGCTCGAAAGCGACGCCGAGCGACTCACCGACGAGAACTGCGAGAGAACATCACACGAGACGACCTATGTCAGATAATCACTCACGACAGTCAGATACTGACTCACGAACCGACGAATCGAATCCCAGCGTCGAGACCGACGGCGGTGAACCCGAACCGGGCGAACCTCGTCGGGGAGCGACGCGGACCGACGGCGGCGTCGCGACCGGCGGCCCGACCGCGGACACCGACACCGACTACCTCGACTCGCGGGTCAACATCTTCAAGCCCTCGACGCCGTTCATGCGCGACCACCTCCGCATCGTCTGGACGATGTTCGCGGCGTGGGCCGTCTTCGTCTTCGGTCCCGTGACCGCGACGTACCTCGCGACGGACTTCATGACGAGCGTGACGGTGCTGGGCTTCCCGCTCCACTACTTGCTGACCGCCATCGGCGCGCCGACGGGCGCGCTCCTGCTCTCGTTCGTTTACGCGCGAAAGCGCGACCAACTGGACGAGGAGTACGGCATCGACCACTCCGGCGGAGCGACGACTTCCGACGCCGAAAGTGAACCCGCCGCGACAGACGGAGGAGCCGACCGATGACGTTCGCGCCCGTCCCCCTCGACCTCCTGCCGGACGCGCTGAACGCCTCGTTCAAGCTAATTCCCGCGATTATGGTCTCGGCGATGCTGTTGCTGTTCCTCGGCATCGGCTACGCCTTCCGCGTGGCCGACACCGAAGACCTCTGGGTCGCCGGACGCTCCATCGGAAACGTCGAGAACGGGATGGCCATCGGTGCCAACTGGATGTCCGCGGCGTCGTACCTCGGCATGGCGGCGCTCATCGCGCTGTCGGGCTACTACGGGCTGGCGTACGTCGTCGGCTGGTCTACGGGCTACTTCATCCTCCTCATCTTCCTCGCGGCCCAGATGCGCCGGTTCGGGAAGTACACCGCGCCCGACTTCGTGGGCGACCGCTTCGACTCCGACACGGCGCGGGCCATCGCCGCGCTGACGACCATCCTCATCGGGTTCGTCTACTCGGTCGGACAGGCCCGCGGGATGGGGCTGGTCGGCATCTACGTCTTCGGCGGCGACTACGTCACGATGGTCGTCCTGATGATGGGTATCACGGTCGGCTATCTGGCGCTGTCGGGGATGCTCGGCGCGACCAAGAACATGGCCGTCCAGTACGTCATCCTCATCGTGGCGTTCCTCGCTGGCCTCTACGCGGTCGGCTGGACGCAGGGCTACTCCACCTTCCTGCCGCAGGTCGAGTACGGCGCGCTCCTGAGTTCGCTCAGTACCGAGTTCACCGAGCCGTTCTCCTCGGGCGGGTTCTACCTCTGGGTCGCCACCGCGTTCTCGCTCATCGTCGGTACCTGCGGCCTTCCCCACGTTCTCGTGCGGTTCTACACGGTCGAGAGCGAGCGCACCGCGCGCTGGTCCACCGTGTGGGGACTGTTCTTCATCTGCCTGCTCTACCTGAGCGCCCCGGCGTTCGCCGCCTTCGGCACCGACCTCTACGCGAACAAGGTCGGCGAAGTCTACGGCGCGAACGGCATGAGCGGCGCGGAGGGCGACGTTATCGTCGTCATCGCCTCGCAACTGGCGAACCTCCCGACGTGGTTCGTCGGACTGGTCGCGGCGGGCGGCATCGCCGCGGCCATCGCGACGACCGCAGGCCTGTTCATCGCCGCGTCGTCGGCCGCCGCACACGACATCTACACGAACATCATCAACTCCGATGCGACCCAGCGCCAGCAACTCCTCATCGGTCGCGCGACCATCGTCGCGCTGGGCGCTATCGTGACGCTCACGGCGCTCGACCCGCCCGCGCTGGTCGGCGAGTTGGTCGCGCTCGCGTTCTCGCTGGCCGGACTCGTGCTGTTCCCGATGTTCTTCCTCGGTCTCTGGTGGGAGAACGCCAACCGGCCGGGCGCGCTCGCTGGGATGACCACGGGACTACTCATCTGGGTCGGCGCGGTGCTGAACGAACTCGTTCTCGCCACCGACGCCGGGCCGGTCGTGCCCGTCTACGCCGACCTGTTCCCGGCCGTCGGGGCCGCGCTTCTGGGCACGCCCATCGTCTTCGCCGTGACCATCGGGGTCTCGCTGGCGACCGACGAACCGCCCGAGCGCATCAAGCGCATCGTCCGGCAGTGTCACAGCCCGGAGCCGATGGGCCAACAGCAGAGCGCCGAGGACGTGGTTTCGGCCGACGGCGGACAGGTCTCGACGGACGGCGGACGGGTTTCGTCCGACGACGACCACCCACAGGGGGACGACTGAGATGTACGAACGCATCCTCGTGCCCACGGACGGCAGTAAGACGGCGGAGTTGGCAGTCGAGGAGGCCCTCGATATCGCCGAGAAGTTCGACGCCGCGGTCGATACCCTCTACGTCGTGGACACCGACGCGGTCGAGATGAGCCTCGGCACCGAGCAGGTCGAGCGCATCCGACAGGGGCGCTTCGGCGAGATGGACGAACTCGAAGCCCGCGCCCGCGAGGCGACGGAGTTCGTGGCCGAGAGGGGCCGCGAGCGCGGTATCGAAGTCCGAGAACAGTTCCGCGGCGGCCGACCCCACAAGGTCATCGCCGACTTCGCCGAGGACGCGGACGCGGACCTCGTCGTCATGGGGAGCCACGGCCGGTCGGGCATCAAGCGGATGCTACTGGGAAGCGTCACCGAGCGCGTCCTGCGCTCGACCCACCGGTCAGTGCTGGTCGTGGACGAGCGGGAGGCCGAATCGTGACCGCGAGTCGGGTCGGGAGCGTCGCCGCGACCGTCCGCGAGAACGTCCGAAACCACGTCCGCGAGCATCGCTCGGGTATGGTCACGGACTTCGTGTTCGCGGTCGTGTGGGTCGCCGCGGTGTCGGTGCTGTTCGACGCGTTGCAGGGGCCGCGGTGGGCCTATCACCTCTCACTGGCCTGCGGCGTCGTCGCCTACTTCGGCTTCTTCGCCTCGCTAAAGCTGGCCCGCGAGCAGGCATAACGCCCCGCGCACCGCCGACGCCGAGACCCGACGGTTTATCGGTTCCGGCCCACCAACCGCGTGACCAGACGTGAGCCAGCGCATCACCCAACTGGACGACGCGACCGTCCGCAAAATCGCCGCCGGAGAGGTCGTCGAGCGTCCCTCCTCGGTCGTCAAGGAACTGGTCGAGAACAGCCTCGACGCCGACGCCGACCGCATCGACGTGACCGTCGAGGAGGGCGGCACCGACCAAATCGTCGTCAGCGACGACGGCGTGGGCATGAGCGAAGCCGACCTCCGGGCCGCGGTCCGGGAACACACGACGAGCAAAATCGAGGACGCCGACGACCTCGACGCTGGCGTGACGACGCTCGGTTTCCGGGGCGAGGCGCTCCACACCATCGGCGCGGTCTCGCGCGTGACGATAACGTCGAAGCCCCGAGCGGACGCGGACGGCTCGCCCGACGAGCGCGGGACGGAACTCCGACTGGAGGGCGGCGAGGTCGAGTCGGTCGGTCCCGCTGGCTGTCCCGAGGGGACCACGGTCGAAGTCGCCGACCTGTTCTACAACACCCCCGCGCGCCGGAAGTACCTCAAGACGACGACCACGGAGTTCTCGCACGTCAACACGGTCGTCACGCGCTACGCGCTGGCCAACCCCGACGTGGCGGTGTCGCTGACCCACGACGGCCGGGAAGTGTTCGCCACGACCGGTCGGGGCGACCTCCGGTCGGCGCTCCTTTCGGTCTACGGTCGGGAGGTCGCCGAGTCGATGATACCCGCGGACGAGTCCGCGGCAGGCGTCGCGGTCTCGGGCTACGTCAGCGACCCCGAGACGACCCGGAGTACCCGCGAGTACATCTCGACCTACGTCAACGGCCGGTACGTCAGCTCGCCGGTCGTCCGCGAGGCGCTCCTCTCGGCCTACGGCGGGCAACTCTCCGCCGAACGCTACCCCTTCGCGGTTCTGTTCGTGGAGGTCCCGCCGAGCGAGGTGGACGTGAACGTTCACCCACGCAAAATGGAGTGTCGATGGTCGGACGAGAGCGCGGTGAAAGATGCCGTCGAGACCGCCGCCGAGGAGGCTCTGCTCGACCACGGCCTCGTGCGCTCGTCGGCCCCGCGAGGTCGGAGCGCGCCCGACGAGGCCAGCGTCGCGCCCGAGCGAGAGACCCCCGAACGTGAGGACTCCGAACGCGAGAACCCCGAGCGCGAGGACTCGGAGACCCAATCGACGCTCGTGGACGCCGACGACCGCGAGCAGGCGACGCTGGACGAGCGTCCCGACACCGAGTCCGTCGAGGAGGGGACTGCCGAATCCGCCGACCCGACTCGGGAACCGGCTGACTCGACCGGCGACGCCGACGAGCGCGGAACCGGTGCGTCGGGCAGGTCGGGGACCGGGACGGCCGACGCCGGGGCGACTACCGACAGCGCACCGACGGCGACCGGCACTGCCGCGACGACCGACGACACCGCGACGACTACCGGCGGTACCACGACGACCACCGACGCGACGACTACCGACGAAACCACCGAGCCAGCGTCCGAAGACTCAGACCGTAAGTTCTCGGCTCCCACCGAGACCGAGACACTGGCGGGCGAGACTCCCGACGACCCCGGATTTGAGACCTTGCCACGGATGCGCGTCCTCGGGCAACTCCACGACACCTACGTCGTCGCCGAGACGCCCGACGGACTGGTGTTGGTGGACCAGCACGCCGCCGACGAGCGGGTCAACTACGAGCGACTGCGCGAGGAGTTCGAGGAGGACGCGACCACGCAGATGCTCGCCCAACCCGTCGCGTTGGAACTCACGGCGGGCGAGGCCGCCGTCTTCGACGAGTACCGCGAGGCGCTGGAGCGACTGGGCTTCCGCGCCGAGCGAGCAGAGGGTGACGACGAAAATCAGCGAACCGTCCGCGTCCGGACCGCGCCGACCGTGCTGGACGAGACGCTGGACCCCGCGCTACTGCGCGACGCGCTCGGCGAGTTCGTCTCGACCGACCCCGACGACCGAGGAGAGACGGTCGAAGCCGTCGCCGACGACCTGCTGGCGGACTTGGCGTGCTACCCTTCGATTACGGGTAACACGTCGCTCCGGGAGGGGTCGGTGGTGGAACTCCTCGCGGCGCTGGACGATTGCGAGAACCCCTACGCCTGCCCGCACGGGCGGCCCGTGATAATCGAGTTCGGCGAGGAAGAAATCGAGGACCGATTCGAGCGCGACTATCCGGGTCACGCCGGGCGGCGCGAAGAATAGTCTAAATCGACGCTTTTTGGTTATCGGACCGGATACCGAATCGTAGGGATGGCGCTACGGCCGGTACAGTTGGTCGAAGTCGGGTCCGGAGAGCAAACGCGAGTCGGCACCGTCGTCGGCGTAGACGAGTCGGGAAACCCCACGGGAGACTCGAAGCCGTTCGCGGTAGCGGCCGTCTGCTGTGACCGGTCCGAAAGTACACGACTCGCGGAACGACTCGTGGAGTGTGAACTGCACCCGTGGCAGAACAAGTCACGGTCACTGACGGCGGTCGTAAACGGGCGGGACGAACAGACGAACCGAGTCGAGCGATTTGCCGAGGCGATTTCGTCGGATACCATGTCTTGGAGCGTCGCAGTAGGGTGGCAACGGTACGACCTCGTAGAACGTGCGGCCGTTGCCTGCACCGTGACTAGCAAGGCGCTAACGACGCCACACGCGAAAATGTCTTGGTCGGTCGATGGAGATGCTGTACTGCTCCACGACGGCGGTGAAGACACCTACGGGTCGAATCAGCGCGTTCTTCGAGAACAGGCCGCAGAAACGTTCGACGGAAGTTTCCAGTCTCACGTGTGTCCAGTCTTCGTCGCACCGCTAACGAAGGCCGACCTCACGTATCCCGAAGTTATCGCCGCGGACTACCTCGCAGGATTCGTCCGCGAGCGGGTTGCCGATGGAGGTTCTATCGGGGTTCTGCCTCCACAAGCCGTCCGGATAGACGGTAGTTGGACGGGACCGACTATCGCCCCGGCGTCGCTGTTTCGTCTCCGAACGTCCGGGGTATCACAGGCGGACCTCGTTCGGACGAGAATCACGGCGTGGATAGACGGCCAGCGTCCCTCAGAATCCGCGTCACTGACGAACGATGGACACTACGGCCGTCGCGTCACCCAAATCGAGAGCGAGACGCTCCGCTCGTACCTTCGTTCGTTGACAGCGTAGAACGGATGTCATCGGAACGGGAGCCACTACCTCTCGCTCCTCGTCGAACCGCACCCCGCGGCGTGCAAGGGTCCGGTCCGCATCCTCATCGGTAATATCGACGCCGAAGATATAAGGATTTTGTGCCGAGTCGAGCGCGACTATCCGGGACACGCGGGGCGGCGAAGAGAACGGGAAAACTAGATTTTTTGGAGAAAACTATTTTTCCCTCGTCGTACAAGGTATAGACGAGAGCCACGACGATGACCGACCAGAACCAATCGCCCTCCGACCTTTGGGAGGGCGACGTGAACGAGGCGGCGGTCGAGGAGTGGGTCGAGGAGACCACGCCGTTCGAGCGCGTCAAAGACGTTCTCGACGCCACGACCGACCCACAGTTCGCCAAGGAAATCGCCGAGCGCGCACAGGTCAGCGAGCCGACCGCCAGAGACCACCTCTCGACGCTCGCGGAAATCGGACACGCCGAGTCAGTTCCGGCCCAACGGGGAACGCGGTACAAACGGTCCGCACAGAGCGTCGCCGTCCGGCGCATCGCGTCGATTCACCGCGAATACTCGAAATCGGAGCTGACGGACGCCATCGAGCGCCTTCGTGACCAAATCGCGTCGCTCCGCGAGGAGTACGGCGCGAACGACCCGGACGACCTCGCCTACGAACTCGAATCGGGCGACGAGGGGTGGCGAGCGGTCACTCGCTGGCGCACGCTCGAGGAGAACTTGGACGTGGCGAAGGCCGCGCTCTCGCTCTACGACTTCGACCCGGACGACGAGAGTGCCGCGAGAGCGAGCGATGGGCGCGTCGGAGACGAAACGAACGGAGCGTTCGCCGGAAGCGAATCGGGAGCGAACGTCTGAGAGAGCGATGCTCGCCGAAGACGACTTGGACGGCGACGTAGGGCCACCGGACATCGCCGCGATGGAGCAAATCCGCGAGACGTTCTCGAACCTCGACGGACTCGTAGACGAGTCCGAGTCGGGACTGAACGACCTCCTCGACCCCCGAGAGCTTCACGTCTCTCTCGAAGACGGAATCGGCGACGCCGAGTGGGCACGATTCGACGTGACGTGGTACCGGAGTGGCTGCTACACCTTCCACCACGTCGATTCGGAGGACGTGAACTTCCGGTGGGATTGCCATCCGAAAGACGGCGCTCCCGCGCGCCACTTCCATCCGGCACCCAACGCACCGTCGAAAGACGCCGAGGAGTCCTGTATCCGAGTCGAGGAGCCGAACACCGTCGCTCGGGCAGTCCACAAACTGTGGCGGCGCGCGTACGAGTCGGAAAAAACCACGAACCTCAACGACGCCGAAAATCCCCCGTGACCGATTAGGCCCGATTCTGCGCCGCCTCGATGGCCTGCTCCAAGTCCGCGATGATGTCCTCAACGTCCTCGATACCGACCGAGAGGCGCACGAGGTCGGGCGTCGTCCCGCTGGCCAGTTGTTCCTCCTCGGTGAGTTGCTGGTGGGTCGTGCTGGCCGGGTGGATGACCAGCGTCTTCGCGTCGCCGACGTTCGCCAGCAGACTGGCGAGGTCGGTCTCCTCGGTCACTGCGCGACCGGCCTCGTAACCGCCCTCCAGTCCGAACGTAATCATGCCGCCGAAGCCGCCGTCGAGGTACTTCTTCGCGTTCTCGTGGGTCTCGTGGCTCTCCAGTCCGGGGTAGTTGACCCACGCCACGTCGTCGTGGGAGTCGAGGAAGTGAGCGACTTCCAGCGCGTTCTCGGCGTGGCGCTCGACGCGGAGGGGCATCGACTCCAACTTCTGGAGCGTGACCCACGCGTCGAAGGGCGACTGTTGGTTACCCAAGTCGCGCAGACCGCGGGCGCGGGCGGCGTAGGCGAACGCGGCGTCGCCGAACCGCTCTTGGAAGTTGACGCCGTGGTACGCGGGATTCTCGTCGGCGATTTCGGGGTAGTCGTCGGCGTCCCAGTCGAAGGTGCCGCCGTCGATGAGCGCGCCGCCGACGGTGGTCCCGCTCCCGTGGAGCCACTTCGTCGTGGAGTGCCAGACGAGGTCCGCGCCGTGGTCGATGGGGTTGCAGAGGTACGGCGTGGCGAAGGTGTTGTCCACGAACAGGGGCACGTCGTGGTCGTGGGCGATGTCCGCGACGCGCTCGATGTCGGGCGTGACGAGCGCGGGGTTGCCGACGGTTTCGAGGTGGACGAACGCGGTGTCGTCGTCGATGGCTTCCTCGTAGGCGTCGTAGTCGAGCGTGTCCACGAACTTCGCGTCCACTCCTCGGCGCGGCGCGGTGTGGGTGAAGTAGGTGTAGGTCCCGCCGTACAGCGACGAGGCCGTCACCACGTTGTCGCCGACCGAGGCCAGCAGGAAGGTGGCCAAATCGAGCGCGGCCATTCCGCTGGACGTGGCGAGCGCCGCGACGCCGCCCTCCAAGGTTGCGAGTCGCTCTTCGAGCGTCGCGTTCGTCGGATTGGTGAGTCGGCTGTAGATGTTGCCCGGCTCTTCGAGTGCGAACAGCGAGGCGGCGTGGTCGGCGTCCTCGAAGACGTACGAGGTCGTCTGATAGATGGGCGGCGCGCGCGACCCCGTGGCGGAGTCGGGTTCTTGGCCCGCGTGAACGCTGTCGGTGTGGATGCGGCGGTCGTCTGCGTCGTCGGAATCGGTCATGGTCGTTCCCACCCACGCAGGCCAGCGGCTTATGTCGGTGGATGGTCGCAACTTCTGCTCGGCGGCCGGGGTTCCGGCAACTTCTACTCGCCGAGGCGCGAGCGGTCCCCGCGTCGCGGACTGCGACCCTACTCGCCGACCGCCTCGCGGAGCGCGGGCAGGACCTCGGTCACGTCCTCGCGGAACACGTAGTCGGCCCGCGCGTCCAGCGGCGTTTCGTCGAGATTGACCACGACGAGCGTCGCGCCGCCGTCGGCGGCCTCCGCGGGGAGCGACGCGGCCGGTTCGACCGTGAGTGACGACCCCGCGACCAGAAACAGGTCGCTGTCGGCCGCGAGTTCGCGGGCGGTGGCGAGCGCGTCGCGGGGCAGTTGCTCGCCGAACAGCACCGCGTCGGGTTTGAGCGCGCCGCCACAGACCTCGCAGTTGGGCGGTAGGTCGCCCGACGCGGCGCGCTCGCGGGCGTCGTCGGCCGAGGTCGCCCACCCGCAGTTCCGACAGACCGCGCGCCGGGCGTTGCCGTGGAGTTCGATAATCCGGTCCGACTCCCCGAGGGCGTCGCTCGCGGCGTCTCCGCGGTCGGCGAGCGCGTCGGCGGCCGCCCCGTGCAGGCCGTCGATGTTCTGCGTGACGAGCGCGTCGAGATGGCCCGCGGCCGAGAGGTCGGCCAGCGCGTCGTAGGCCGGGTTCGGTTCGAGGTCGGCGTCCAGCAGGTCCGCCCGGAGGTCGAGCCAGTCGGCCCAGAACGCGGCGGGTTCCCGCCGGAAGCGCCACACGTCGAAGGCGTCGGGGTCGTACTCCGACCAGATTCCCTCCTCGCCGCGGAACGGCGGGACGCCGGAGGGCGCGCTCACGCCCGCGCCGGTCAGCGCGACCGCCGCGTCTGCCGCTCGGAGGTCGCTGGCGGCCGCGTCGATTCTGTCCGCGTCGGAGGAGTCACCCATGTCCGACGAGTGGCGGTCGGCGGACAAAAACTGCCCGACAGCGCGGCCGAACGTCAGCTATCCGACGGCTCGACGGCGGACCTCAGCTCACGGCCTCGGCAATCATCGCGGCCTCCCGGTAGTTCGCGGCCGCGAGGAGACCGAGTCCCGCCAGTAGGACCGCGGTCTCCCGGCGGGAAATCGTCCAGTCGCGTGGGGAGCGAACGCGCTCGAACTCCTCGCGCCACCGCGGACCGGACGGTTGGTGCCAGACAATCGCGCCGCGGGTGGCGACCGCGACGGCGACGTAGGCGGTGAGTTCGTAGACGCCGCTCCGGCCGAGCGCGACCGACAGCGAGGGCGCGAAGCGAGCGGTCTCGACGGCGAGCGACCCGGTACCCCAGACGAGCGCGCCCTGCACCCAGTTGACGACCACGACGAGATAGCCGAGCGGCGTCTCGACCGACCGGAACGTGTTGGCGGCGACGACGAGGAGACAGACCCCGAGGTTCCACGCGAGGAGGGTCGCAAACTCGGCGGCGACCGACCCGGCGTACTCCGGGAGCGCGCTCGCGGCGTTCGTCCCGCGGAGCAGGCCCGCCGGGAGCAGGTAGTAGCCGACGGACCACGCCGCGACGAAGAGGGCGGCGCAGACGGCCCACAGCGAGGCGAACCGGACCAGCGGGTCGTCGTGGTTGACGTACGCGCCGAGCGTCGCCAACGCGGCGAGCGCGGGTCGGTCGGTGTGACTCGACGCCATCTCACCGTGCTACGACGCTCCGCGGGAAAAGCGCTGGGCGTCGCTCTCGGGGAAAACGCCGGGCGACGCAGGCGAGAGCGACGCGGCCTCTCAGTCCGCGGTCGCCGAGCGTTCGAGGTCGTAGGTCACGCCGGTCGCCTCCTCGGAGACCCGCCAGAGGCGGTCGGCGCGGTTCCGGTCGTAGGAGATCTCGCTCGACCGCTGGATTTCGGGCGGGCCGCGCATGTTCAGCAGGCCGCCGGGACCGACGTACTCCCCGCCCTCGATGTCGTGGGCGCTCGCGGCGTAGAGCATCGGGAGCGCGCCGTCTTCGGCCGACTGGGCGAGGAGGGCGTTCGCGGCCTTCATCGCCCAGAGCCTGACCGTCGAGTCGCTCATCTCCGGGCCGCGGCGCTGGAGGTTCGTGGCGGCGTAGCCGGGGTGACAGGCAACGCTCGCGACCTCGGCGTCCGCGCCGTCCAGCCTGCGCTGAAGTTCGTAGGCGAACAGCACGTTCGCCAGTTTGCTCTGGGCGTAGGCCGCCCACTCGTCGTAGGACTCCTCGTGGTGGAGGTCCGCGAAGTCGATGTCCCCGCGTTCGTGGACGCCGCTGCTCTGGGTCACGACGCGGGTCCGACCGTCGGTGTTCAGCAGTACGTCGAGGAGGTGGCCGGTCAGCGCGAAGTGCCCGAGGTGATTGACGCCGAACTGCATCTCGAAGCCGTCGGCGGTCTCGCTTCGGGGAATCGCCATCACGCCCGCGTTGTTACAGAGGACGTGGAGGTCGTCGTGGGCCGCGCGGAACTCGTCGGCGAACGCCCGGACCGAGTCCAAGTCCGCCAAGTCGAGTTCGGCCACTTCGAGCGACCCGCGGACGCGCCCGTCGTCCTCGGTGCGGATGCGGCGCTTGGCCTCCTCGCCGCGCTCCTCGCTCCGGCAGGCCATGACGACGTGTGCGCCCTTCCGGGCGAACGCGCGGGTCGCCTCGTAGCCGAGGCCGCTGTTCGCGCCCGTGACGACCACGACGCGGTCGTCCATCTCCGGCATCTCGGCCGTGGTCCACTCGCCGCGGTTCCGTGACATGTACCGGCGTAGGGGCGGGAGCCACAGAAATCCATCGACGGCCGCGACGCGACGGCAAGAACGCCTTTGCTCGTGGAGTCCTCCGAGTCAGGCATGTCGGACGACGACTCGGAGAACGAACCAGCACTCACGGACGCCGAACAGGATGCCCTTCACGAGATGCAGGTCGGCATCGAACACGTTCGCCGGGGGTACGGCCGCCTGTTGGACTGTCACCACGAGGTCGGCCGCGGGATGGACCGCTTCGACGCGGCCCGCGAGACGTTGCGGGAGGCGGGCCACGACGAACTGGCCGACGAGTTGCGGGACCGCCACCTCCCCTCGGGTGCGGTCGGCGACCGCTGGACCTACGAACTGGTCGAGGAGTTCGAGGCGGGTCTCCTCACGGCGCTCTCGGAGTTCGAGGAGTCGGCCCGCGAACGACTGGCCGACGGCCAGAACCACGTTAGTGAACGGGAGTACCAGCGCGAGTGGCGCGACCGGGCCGAGAGCGAAGCGTGGCGCGAGGACTGATTCCGGAAGCGCGACGCGAAGACGGAGTCCGGAGGTGCGACGCGAGGAGCGACTACTCGCGGCGCTCGACGACGAACCCGCGACACTTCGGGCAGACGACCACCGCGCGCTCGGCGAATCTGGCACCGCAGAGCGTGCAGACGTAGTCGCGCGCGTCGTCGGTGCTGTCGCCCGGTTCGTCGGTTCCACCGCCCCGTCGCCGCCGCTCGGCGAGTCGCCTGAGGAGTCTCACGTGTGGACGGAAGCCGTCCACGGAGAAAGCAATTGCTGACGGACGGCGACTTGTCTGCCCGCTGGCGATTCGAGCTAGGGGCGACCATTGTGGCGACCCGCGGACTTTTGCCCGCTGAGTCCGACTGTTCTCCCGATGAGCGAAGACGGACGCGGGGACCGAACCGGGGACGCGCCCGGAGGCGAGTCGTCCGGGAGCGGTCGGGAGTCGTCCGGGAGCGGCCGGAACTCCTCGGACGAGGAGCGCCCGACGCCGCCGACCGACCGCGAGGAGCCGGTCGGCCAGCCAGTCGTGCGCGGCGACGCCGCCGTCGCGGGGCAGGCCGCCGAGCGGGCCAAGGCCTTCGACCCAACCGACCCCGAGAGCGTCGCGGAGGCCGCCGAGACGGTCGCGTCCTTCGCGGCAAACACTGCCGGAGCCGAGGACAACGTGTTCATGCTCCGGGGCGCGGCCGCCTGCGCGGCGCTGGTGCGCGGGGAAGGCTCGTACAAGGCGGCCGCCGAGCGCGCGGGCGGCGACGTGACGGTCGCGTTCATCCGCAAGTGGGCGCGGGTCCACGACCTGCCACAGTCCATCCGGCGCTACGTGGCGATGGGACAGGTCGCGCCGACCGCCGCCAAGCACATCGCGCGGGTCGGCGGCGAGGACCGCTTCGAACTCGCGTGGGCCGTCCTCGATGGTGACCTGACCGTCCGGGAGGTCCGGTCGGTCGCCAGTTCGGTCAACGCCGGGACGCCGGTCGAGGAGGCCCTGTCGGACCACGGCGTTCGTCCCGGCCGCGTCACGCTTTCGCTCCCCTCTGAGACCTACCGGGAACTGCGCCGCGCCGCGGCGATGGAGGGCAAAGACCCCGAGGAGGTCGTCGCCGAGGCGCTGGACGAGAAGTTCTCGTGAAGTGGGGAAGACGGTCCTGTTGGAACTATGACGCCCCGGAACTACTAATAGCTCCACCACATCCGACCATTCACACCCTTTCCAACTACCCGACAGCTTAGTCGAACTAAGTTATACCCCCACAAGTCCATTAATCCTAATTGGCAGATACAGGCCGCCAATACCGATTCTAGATTTAATTCGGTATATTTTCTTTGGGAAAATATCTCGTATTTGCAGGGTGGGGTTTGGCTTTATATGTGACATCCCGGAACCACCAGCTATGGCACAAGAAATCGCAGTCTTAGTCATCATCGCCCTTGCCGCAGGTGCAGACGGAACGTCTCTGCTTCAGAACCTCACGACCACTCTCGGACCACTCGCTACGTTTTCAGTAGCACCCATCTCAGTCCCTATTCACATCTACCTCTCCGCTCAGATTTCCTTATTCTCAACTAATAGTGACGAAGACGGAGAAGATGAGGACGACGAAGACGACGAGGAACTCAAGGCCGGTGGAGTCGTTATTGAATGGTGAGACAGGTCCGACTCGTCTAAATACAAGCTAGAGCGCCTACCGTCGGACGATTTAGCGAAACTCCGAGTAGAGCAAACGAGTACTATCGGAAGCGGTAGCGATTATCGCCACTCAGATGCCCAGTCGGTAGATGTTGTTCCGGTACAACTCCTTCACGTCCTCGTAGTACGTGTGCAGATACGCGTGAATCGGCTCGTTCATCGACCCCTTCCGCACCGAATCACCGCGCATGTACTTCATCAACTCCTCGTTCGCGTTCTACTGGACGTGCCACCACGTCGTGAACCGATGCCGCCCGAAGTGCGACGTGACCGGCTTGTACTCCTCTATCTCCCTGACTCTAAATAGAACACTTTCTCCCGCGAGAAGTTGACGAGTATCTGATTCCTCTCGATGGGGCCTACTTGAGGAACGCTTTCGCCGCGTCCGCAAGCACCTCGCCAGCGGTCAGCACCTCGGCCCACCGAATCGTCTCGTCGGGGAAGTGGGCCTGCTCGATGGTCCCCGGTCCGAACATCACGGTCGGGATTCCGGCCTCGACGTACCAGCGAGCGTCCGCGCCGTAGGTCGCGCCCTGCGGTTCGGTCCGCGAACCGCCGAGGTCGTTCGCCTCCATCGCGCGCTGGACCGCGCCGACGACCGGTTCGTCGGCGTCGATTTCGGAGGGTTCGAACTGGACCGAAAACCGCTCGAACTCCGGCGGATGGGCGGCCAGCCAGTCGTCGGCGGCGACCACCTCGGCGAGTCGCTGGTCGAAGGTCTCCTCGACCTCGGCGACGGTCTCGCCCGGCGCGACGCCGATTCGGACCTCGGCGGTGAGGTCGGCCGGGACCGACGAGGCCCAGTCGCCCGCCTCGACGCGCCCGACGACCACCGGCCACGGGACGGGGAACTCGTCGTAGAGGGGATGGGTCACGGTCTCGCCGCGCTCGGTTTCGAGGTCCCGGAACGCCCGGCGTATCTCCTCGAAGCGCGGGAGAACGTCCTCGCCGCGCCACCGCGTCGCGGCGTGGGCCGACCGGCCTTCGAGTCGGAGGCGCTTCATCAGGCTCCCCTCCGCGGCGGTAACGGGCCGCAAGTCGGTCGGCTCGGCGATGATGGCGGCGTCGCGCTCGAAGGGGTAGGGGTTCGAGAGCGCGGCCGCGGCCGCGCCGACGCCGCCGGACTCCTCGCCGACGACGCTCTCGACTACGACCCGGCCGTCGAGGGAGTTCGGGGCGGTCGCGTCGAGTTGTTTCGCCGCGAAGACGCAGGCCGCGAGACCGCACTTCATGTCGGCCGCGCCGCGGGCAGTGAGCCGTTCGTCGCCGTCTATCTCGCGCCACGTCGGCTCGAAGGGGTCGCTCGACCACGACTCGCTGGCGGCCGGGACCACGTCCACGTGGCCGTTCAACACGAGCGTCCGTCCCGCGTCGGGGTCGCCCAGTTCGAGGAGACCGCCGACAGACGGGCGGTCGGCGACCGGAATCTCGTCGGGGTCGTCCGGGAAGGAGTCGTGGCTGGCCAACTCCTCGGCGTCGGCGGTCCACTCGTAGGTCTCGAACCCGAGGTCGTCCAGACGCTCGCGGACGAACCGCTGGGCTGGCGCTTCGTTTCGCTCGGTGGTGTCGTACCGGAGTAACTCTTCGGCGAACTCCCGCAGGTCGGCGTCCCACTCGCGGGCGAAGTCGTTCATGTCCCGTTCGAGTGACGACGCGGGCGTAAAGCTTCCGAGAAATCCTAAACGTTTAACTACGCCCGGTGCAATCGAACGAGTGAGGGCTGGTAGCTCAGTTAGGCAGAGCGTCTGGCTTTTAGCACGATTCACCCGGAGATTCCGGATGGTCGTGGAAGACACCAGACGGCCAGGGGTTCAAATCCCTTCCAGCCCGCTTCTGCGACGAACGAAGGTGAGGAGCGAAGCGGCCACGACGGGATTTGAACGAGACGAGTCGCACGCCCGGAATGGCGCGACGCGCCACACGCCCGGAACGTCTCGGCGTTGTTCAAATCCCTTCCAGCCCGTTTCTGCGACGAACGAAAGTGAGAAGCGAAGCGGCCACAGCGTGACCGCACAGCACCGCACCGCGAACTGTTGCCGACAAAACGGAGTCTACCGCACCGCCCTGCACAGCACCGCTCCTCGTCCTCCCCAACCGCCTGCGTTGCTCGCTTCGCTGTGCTACTCGGCCCTCGCGCGGTGGGCGCGGCGCGAACACGCCGCGCCCGCACGCGCCGGGTCGAACGTGTCGCCAGCGCGCCCCGCCGGTCGTCGAATCGAGCGCCACTGTCGAGAGAACGAAACGCTTTCGCTCGCGGCCCCAAGTCGCAACACGCCCACCGTCGTATCGTGAGTAATGACCCAGACTCCGGCCTACGAGGTGGTCGTCGTCGGCGGCGGCCCGGCGGGACTCACCACCGCGCTCTACGCGACCCGACTCGGCCACCGGACCGCGCTCGTCAACCGCGAGGGCGGGCGATACGAGTGGGTCGCGTCGGTCCACAACCTGCTGGGCGTCTCGGAAGACACGTCCGGCGGCGAGGTCACGGAACTCGGCATCGACCAACTCGAGGAGTACGGCGCGGACTACTACCCCGACGACGTGCGCGAGATAGGGAGTGTCGAACCCGACCAGTCGCCCGACGCGGCCGACTTCGAGAACGAGAGCGACGGGACCCAGTTCTGCGTGACCGGCGAGAACGTGACGCTCCGGGCCGACCGCGTGGTCCTCGCTACGGGGTTCACCGACACGCCGCCCAACGTCCGCAATCTCCGGCAGTTCACCGGTCGGGGACTCCACTACTGTCTGCACTGCGACGCCTACACCCTCGGCGACGAACCCGTCTTCGTCCTCGGGCACGACGACCACGCCGCCGAGATGGCGATGATGCTGTTGAACTTCACCGACGACGTGGACCTCCTGTTGAACGACGAGGAGGCCACGTGGAGCGACGACGCGGCCGCGCAGGTCGAGGCCCACCCGGTCTCGGTCGTGGGCGACCGCGTGGACCACGCGTTCGCCGACCGAGCGTCCGACCGCGCGAGCGACGCCGACCACCGGAACGAGAGCGAGGAGGCCGACCCGTGGCTCGGCGGCTTGGAGTTCGCCGACGGTCACACCCGCGAGTACGGCGGCGGCTTCGCGGTCTACGGCAAGGAGTACAACAACGAACTCGCCGCGGACCTCGGCTGTGACCTGCGCGAGGACGGAGCCATCGCGGTGGACGACGACCGCGAGACCAGCGTCTCCGGGGTCTACGCGGTCGGCGACGTGACCCACGGCCAGAACCAGACGCCCATCTCGCTGGGCGACGGCGCGTACGCCGGTATCGCGCTCCACAAGGACCTGCGCCAGTTCCCCGTCGCGGCCGACGACTTGGACCGCATCGACGACCTCGACGCGCCCGCGATGGCCGACGACCTCCGGGCGCGGATGTGGCGAGTCCGGGAGGCCGACGACCACGCCGGAATGACTCCCGAGGAGTAGCGCCAGTGGCGACGGCGAGACGGGTCGCCGACCTCAGAGCGCGTCCAGTGTCGCGTCGAGGAGTCGCCCCGGCCCCTCCTCGTCGTAGACGTTCCCGGCGGGCAGTCCCCACGCGGCGGACTCCTCGTCGGCGTCGCCCCACGTCGAGAGTGCGACGACTTCGGTATCGCCATCCGCCAGCGTCTCGACGGCGGCGACCTCGCGTTCGACGCCCGCGACCGAGAAGCGGTCGAAGTCGGTCCGGCCCTCCCTGCTCGGGTCGTCCACCAGCACCACGGCGTCGGGGTTCGCACCGTGCAGTAGCGAGAGCGTCACGCCCGAGTAGGCGCGATGAGTCAGCGCGGCTTGCCCCTCCACGAAGACGACTTCGTGGTCCTCCGCGACCGAGCAGACCAAATCCTCCACGACGCCCGCGGTGAAGTCCGCGGGCACGCGGTCGACGACGACGCCCCGATGCGCGCCGACCATGATACCGGTCTGGCCGGTGGCGACCCACCCCGCGTCGAGACCCGCCTCCGTCGCGGCCCGGTAGAGTTCGAAGGTGGTCGTGCGTTTGCCGACCGCACAGTCGGTACCCATCGTCAGCACCACGTCGGCGTCTACGTCGTCCACGCGGCCGTCGCCAACGCGCAACTCGTCGTCCGCGGGCGGCTTGCGCACGTCGAACAGGCGGACGCCGAACTCGTCTGCCACGTCGCGCCACTGACAATCCTCCGAGAGGAAGGTGTGCAGTCCGGAGACGATGTCACACCCCGCCCGCATCGCCCGCTTGATGTCCTCGACCCACTCGTCGGGCAACTCGCCGCCCGCGGGCGCGACGCCGATTACCAGCGCCTCGGCGTCGGGGGCCGATTCGAGGGCCTCCTCGGTCGAGGAGACCACGGGAACGTCCGGAACGCCCTCCCGGCCGAGTACCTCGGCCGCGTTCTCCCCGGCCTGCGTCGAGTCCACGACGGCTCTGGCCTCGAACAGTTCGCTGTGCATCACCACGCCGTTGGCGGTCTTGCCCTCGGTGGTCCCGAACTCGCCCTCCGCGAGGACGACGGCGGGGACCGGCGCGTCGAAGGCGTCGTAGAGGTCCATGCCGGTTTCGCACGGACGACGCGGCCAAAACCCTACCCCCGTCCATGAGAGGGACCGAGAGACAGCTATTTAAGCGGGGGTTCCATCTCCTCCACCGAGGCGCATGGCACGAGATACCACGGGTGGGTTGCGACTCACGCTCGACATCTGGCATCCCGACTGCTGGACGCTGGAGGTCACCGACCGGACCGCGGGCGGACTGTTGGGCCACGGCGTCCACCGCATCGACGGGATGGCCAACGGCCGGTTCACGGCCTACGGTGACTCGACCGCGGAGGTGGACGAACTGGTCGCAGAGATACGGGCCTCGTCGCTCACCGACTCGGTGTGGGAGACCGCCGACCCGCACGCCGACGCCGACACGCAGGTTCCGGGGAGCGCGAGTCGCGGCATCGTGGTGCGATACGACATGGCAAAGAGCATCAACGACGCGCTGGTCTCGCGGGGGTTCATCCCGGACGAACCGGTCCGGATGTACGACGGCCGGGAGTACTGGACCGTCATCGTCAACGAGAGTCGCACCGGCGTCCACGAGCGCATCGACGCGGTGCGCGACGAGATGGACGCCGACGTGGCGGTCGAACTCATCACCGCGCCCAGCGCCGGGAGCGGGATGTTTCGGACCGACGCGCTCTCGGCCCGCCAGCGCGAGGTCTTCGAACTCGCCCGCCAGCGGGGTTACTACACGTGGCCCCGCGAAGTCTCGGCGACGGAACTGGCCGACGACCTCGAAATCTCGAAGGCGACTCTCCTCGAACACCTCCGGAAGGCCGAAGTGAAACTGCTGGGCGAGGCGTGACGACTCGGTTCCGGTTCTGCCCTATTTACTAGCGAGAACGACCCTTCGGAACGAAATCGACCGATACGACTTCGCCGAGCCTCCCCCTTCCATTCTAGGCACGGGGGCTTTGCCCACCCATTCGAGTATGATAGGGTATGTCATCACAATCCAGAGACGACAGGAGTCTCTCGCGGGACATGGGACCGCTGGCGGCGATGAGTACCGTCGTGGCCGGGACCCTCGGCGCGGGACTGTTCGTCACGCTCGGCACCGCGAGCGCGACCACGGGACCGAGCGTCATTCTCGTGGTTATCCTCTCGGGCCTGCTGGCGATGAGCATCGCTATCAACTACAGTTGGATGGCCACCATCTTCCCGGCGGCCGCGGGGTCGTACGCCTACGTCTCTCGAACGTTCGGGAGTCGCCTGCCGGGCTTTCTCGTCACGTGGTCGAAGTGGCTCGGCTACATGGCCGCCGACGCCGTGCTGGCAATCGGCTTCGGGAGCTACTTGCAGGTGTTCTACCCCTCGGTGGACCCCGCCCTCGCCGGTTTCGGCCTGTTGACCGTCCTGTTTCTCGTGAACCTCGTGGGAACGAAAGGCTACAGCATCTCGCAGAACGCCATCTTCGGCGTGCTGATGCTGTCGATTCTGGTGCTGGTAATTCCGGGGTCGGCAAACGTCGACATGGCGAACTACCAACCGTTTTTCACGGGCGGGTTCGACGGGTTCGTCGCGGCCGCCGTCCCGCTGTTCTACGCCTACATCGGCATCGCGGTCGCCGGGCAGATGGGCGCGGAGGTCAAGAACCCCTCGCGGAACCTCCCGCTGGCGATGGCGGGCGGCACCTTCGTCCTCATCACGCTGTACGTCTGGACCGCGGCGGTCATCTACGGCGTCGTCGGCGACTACACGACGCTGGCGAACTCGGCGCGTCCGCTGGCGACCGCGGCGGAAGCGTTCCTCGGCGACACGGGCACCGCGGTCGTCGCGTTCGGCGGCCTGCTGGCTACGGCCTCGTCGGTCCACGCGGTGATGGCCGCGGGCATCAAGATGCCCTACTCGTGGTCGTGGGACGAGGTCTTCCCCGCGAAGTTCTCGGAAGTGAGCGACCGGTTCGGCACGCCCCACTGGTCGCTGTTGACCCTCTACGTCGTCGCCGCGAGCCTGACCTTCTGGAGTGCGGGCCTGAATCAGGCGCTCGCCATCGCCACCTTCAGCTACCTCATCGCGTACGCCTCGGTCGCGGTTGCCGCGGGCTACCTCTACGCGACCAACCCCGAGAAGGCGGCGACTGCGGGATTCAACCCCGGCAAGTGGCTCTACCTCCCGATAGTCGTCGGCGGACTCGGCTCCGTCGGCCTGCTGACGCAGGCGGCTAACTGGAGCGCGCTCGTCGCGCTCGACTTCGGGGCGCTCTCGACGCTCGCCATCTACCTGCCGTGGCTGGCGGTCGGCATCGTCGTCTTCGGCGTCTACTGGTACCGCGGCGAGCAGAAGGGGACCGACGTGGAGGCAATCCTCGACACCCTGCCGGGCGTCGCCTCCGACGAGTACGACCCGAACGTGGGGCACGCGACCGACGAGAGCGTCGGCGCGAGCGACGACCGCGTCGGAGGTGCGAGCGATGACTGAGGAGGCTCCTTCGACGTTCGAGGTGGACCCCGACGAGACCATCGACCTGCTCCAGCGGCTGGTCCGGATTCCGAGTCCGTACTTCGAGGAGCACGCCCTCGCGGAGTTCGTCTACGAGTGGCTGGACGACCGGGACCTCGACCCCGAGTACCACCACGTCAGCGAACCCGAGATTACCGAGTACGAGGGCGACAACGTACTCGCCCGCTTGGAGGGGACCGACCCCGACGCGCCGACGCTCCTGCTGAACGCCCACATGGACACCGTGAAACTGGTCGAGGACTGGGACGAGGACCCCTGCTCGGGCCGCATCGAGGACGGCAAACTCTACGGGCAGGGAGCCTGCGACATGAAGGGCGGTCTCGCCGCGGTGATGAAAGCGTTCGAGGCGCTGGCGGAGGCCGAGGAGAACGGCCAGTTGCGCGGCGACGTGCTTCTGACCGCGGTCGTGGACGAGGAGGGACCGTACGGTCTCGGCACCGACCGACTCATCCGGGACGGCATCACCGACGACTGCGACGCCGCCATCGTGACCGAACCCGGCCCGATTCTCGCGCAGGCGGACATCGACAACCCCGCGCTCCTGCTCGGGGCGCGCGGGCGCTACCTCTACGACATCACGGTCAAAGGCAAGGCGGCCCACGGCTCGCAACCCCATAAGGGCACGAGCGCGCTGGTGGACGCCGGACGACTCGCCGAGCGCCTGACCGAAATCGAGGTCGGGAGCCACGAGAAGTTGGGCGACGGGTCGGTCTGCCCCTTGCTCCTCGACTCCGGCAGTCAGACGCTCTCGGTGCCCGAACGCGCCCACCTGATGGTGGACCGCCACGTGGTCATCGGCGAAACCGAGGAGGCCGTGCGCGCCGACGCCGAGGAGGCCGTCACGGACTTGGACCTCGACAGCGAGGTCGAAATCAGCTTCCGGGAGGCTCCCGACCCCGGCATCAAGTACGGCCCTTACGTCACCGACGAGGAGCATCCACTCGTCGGGGCCTTGCAGGACGCGACGCGGAGCGTCGCGGGCGTGGACCCCGAACTCGGCTACTTCGCCAGCGTCGGCGACTTCAACTATCTGGGCGACCGCGCGGGTCTCCCGACGGTCATCGTCGGCCCGGACGGCGAGAACATCCACGGCGCGGGCGAGTTCGTCTACACCGACGAGGTGGTCGAGGTGGCCGAAATCGTGACCGAGGCGGCGGCTGAGTTCTGCGGGTAAACGGACGAAGAAAGAGAACTCTGCTTTTCACACTACTCGATTCGTCAACTCCTCGCCCTTCTGCACGCGCTCGACGTTCCGGCGAACCAAGTCCGCGATGTGCCGGTAGTAATCGCGCTCGGCCGCGGCGCGGTGGGGCGTCACGACGACCTCCTCGAAGTCCCACAGCGGCGAGTCCTCGGGGAGCGGTTCCTCCTCGAACACGTCGAGGCCAGCGCCCGCGATTGCGCCCTCGCGGAGCGCGGCGACCAACTCGTCTTCCACGACGACCGACCCGCGGGCGACGTTGAGCAGGTAGGCCTCCTCGGCCATCGCGTCGAACTCCGGGGCACCGACCAGTCCCTCGGTTTCGTCTGTCAGCGGCACCGCGAGGGCGACGAAGCGAGCGTCCGCGATGGCTTCGTGGAGTCGGTCGGGCGTGTAGACCTCCTCGGTGTGCGGCGTCGGTTCGCCCGAGCGCCGGACGCCGACGACTTCCATGCCAAGCGCGTCGGCGCGCTCGGCGATGCCCCGCCCGAGGGTCCCGAGACCGACGACGCACAACTCCTCGCCGTCGAGCGTGAACGGCTCGTCCCATTCGGGGTGGGTCCACTCGCGGGCCTGCTGGCTCCGGACGTACGTGTGGATGCGGCGCGCGAACGAGAGCATCAGGCCGACCGCGAACTCGCCGACGCTGGCGTCGTGGATGCCCGTGCTGTTGGTCAGGGCGACGCCCTCCGCTTCGAGACGGTCGAGGGGAAACCTGTCGTACCCGGCCTGAATCGAGTGAATCCACCCGATTTCGGCGTCGAGGAACTCCTCGGCGTACTCGAAGGTCACGACCGCGTCGCAGTCGGCCAGTTCGTCGTCACCGACGACGGGGACCGCGAGGTCCGACTCCTCGTCCGCGAGCGCGTCGCGGAGTCGTTCGGGCGGGAACACCGCGCCGACGGACTCGTGAACGCCGAGACGTTGTAACTGCATGGCTGGCAGTCGGTCTCCTCGGCGGTTGAATCTTCGGGTCGCAGAAGTTCTTCGGTTCCGTTTCGGAAGGCGGCTCGGATGAAAGGCCTCGTCACAAGGGGCTCGGTGGGGGTAACCCTCGTCACTGCCGCCATCGACGAGTAGACGGGGTAGTATAAAAAGCGTCACGCAAGACAATCCACTCCGTCGCAACACACTCTAAAACTGCTCGGTGTTTTCTGCGAGACGACGTTACTCGTCGTTCGACCTCGTTTTTCTTCCGAGGAGCCTATCCTAATTCGCTACCCGATAGGAAGTTGGTGAGGATGGTCGGGAGTATCACACCGACGACCAATCCGACGCCGATAGCTATCGACGTGCTACCCGTCAGCTGCTGAACAGCGTAGAAAGAACCGATTGCGAGTACTATCGCCGCCAAGATGATGACGTTGTTACGTGAGTTCATATTTCAGTATCTTACCTGTGCGTATTTTATACAGTATAGTGCATATACTTTTTGCCAGTGTCTTTTTATGTCGTTCTTCGAAGAGGACGGATCGACGCGGTTTAACCGCGCTCGAACGTGGTCGATCTGAGCAGACTACCGGTAATACGAAGAATGTGATAGGACAGCGAGCAACCATCAGCAAAAAAGAAACGAATTGGAAAGTATGCGGTGCAGATCGTCGCCGGAACTATCGGCCAACTCAGCAGAGACCGACTTCTTCGCACGCCGCCTCGCCGACGCCCGTCTCCGAGCAGCCGTAGTAGGCCGCCAGCGAGCAGGTGACACTGACGAGCGTCGTACAGGCGACACCGCCGATGGCGGTGATGCCGAGGATACCACAGGCGAGACCGCCAGCGAGTCCACAGCCGTTCTGACAGATGAGGACCGCGGCCCACTTACACTCGCCACAGACGCCTTGCGTGGTGATCTGGTCTCCAGACTCGCCCTCGATGCGGTCTTTGGCGTTGTCGATGGCCGTCCGAATCTCGTCCTCGACCTCGACGACCTTCTTCGTCGCGCCGAAGCTCGTCGACTCGATGGCGACGTTGTCGGTGGTCGCGGTGCTGAGGTCGGCGTCGCTCAGAACGTCGTAGACGACTTTCTTCTGGAGAATGCCGTCGTCTGCGTAGAACTTCTCGGTGACGTTAGCGACCGAGACGCCCTCGCTGAGGTCGCGGCCGATGTTCACGAAGAGTTCGCCCTCGGAGTCCGAGTCGACGGCAACCGAGACGACTTCGCGGGTCTTACCGTTCGCCTCGAGACGCGCGGCCTCGGAAGTTTCGGTAAGTTCGCCACCTTTCTCGGCGACGATGTCGAGGAGCTGGTCGTACTCCGACGTTTGGCTGAGACGCTTGAGGAGGCCCTTCTTTCGGCCGCCTTCGATCTCCGTGAAGTCCCACGGAATGTCGGACTCGCTGAGGCCGCCCTGCGTTTTCGCGGCGGCGTTACCGAGACCGAACGCCGTCGCTGCGGCACCAGCACCGAGCGTCTTCAGTACGTTACGTCGATCGAATCCACTGTCCGCTTCGCTGTCGTTGCTTCGGGGAATGTCTTTGTCGGACATTGCAATAATTCATTAGTGCCATGGTTGAATAAAATATTCGGACGCGGAGAAATAAAAGTAATTAAGTAAGGAAATGTATCTTAGGCAGAGTATAGTGAGTCATTATGATTATAAACCAAAATAAACCTGTTCTCGATGTATTAAGTCCTGTTGAAATATTAGAAGTTCTACTAATTGGGCCAAACTACGACAAACGTCATCCTCGGGTGCGGACCTGCTCTCGTCGCGGTACGTGAACTCGACTCATTTGTCGCGCCACGCCGCCGAGACCCGCAGTTCGTCAGCTACGGCTCCGATGCTGTTCTCGGCCAGCACGCCCCGCTCCGTGACGACCCGCGAAATCGCGGCCGCGGGCGTCACGTCGAAGGTCGGATTCAGCGCCGTGAGTTCGGCGTCGCCGTCGTACACTGCCGCGGGGTCGCCGTTCTCCAGATGCACCGCGTCGTCGGTCCGCACCTTGTCGCTCGCGGCGACGGCGTAGACCGGGATGCCCTCGCGACTCGCGGCGAGTGCCGCGCCCCGCGTCCCGGTCTTGTTCACGACGCGCCCGTCGGGCAGAATCGCGTCCGCGCCGACGACCATGCGGTCTACCTCCTCGGTCGCCAGCACGTGGGCGACTGCGGCGTCGGTGTGGAGCGTCACGCGGGGACCGGAGCCGTCGGATTCCCCGCCGCTCGCGGCCAACTCTGCGGCGACGCCGACGCCCTCCCGTGCCGGGCGCGACTCGGCGACGAAGACCCGCCGGGCCGCGGGCAGGGCGTCCAGCAGGGTTCCCGACCGCGAGAGGGTCAGGACCGACTCGCCCCGAATCTCGTCGGCGGCGTTCGCGGCGGCCTCCTCGTCCGCGCGGTAGGCTCGCTCGATGCCCTCGCGGGCGGCGCGCTCGACGGCCGTCGGGCTTCGCTCCTCTGCGGCCGCGGCCATCGCGCGGTTCACGCGATTGGCGACCGCGGCCATGCTCGGGCGGGCGTCGAGGAGCTTTTCGGCGACGGCGACGAGTTGCGCCCACCCGACTCCGTCGCGCTCCGCGAACGACCCCGCCCGGTCGCGCAGAACCTCCAGCGCCCGGACCGAGAGGTACGCCGACCCGTGGTCCGAATCCTCGGCGACCTGCCGGATGGTCGGGCCGACCCGCGAGTACGACGCCCAGAGGTTCGGGACGGTCTCGCGCCGCAGTATCTCGGTCGGGTGGACCCACTCGAACTCGCTAGTCTCCCAGTCGGTCTCGGCGTCGCGGCGCTCGCAGTCGAAGAGATAGGGGTGGACGGTCCACGCGATACCGAGGTCCTCGTCCTCGAAGGTGAACGTCACGCCTTCCCGAGCGAGCGTGCAGGCGTCCAGAAGCCCCGTCTCCTCTGCTATCTCGTCGCGGGCCGCCCGGTCGGGGTCGCCCTCGGCGTGACCCGCGACGCCGCCCCATCTGCCGGGATAGGACCCGACCTCCTCGGAGCGACGCAGGAGGAGTACTTCGCCGCGGTTCCGCAGGAAACAGGTCACGACGTGGGTCTCGTCCATGCCCGACACGTCGGTCCCGAGTAGCAAAAAAGGTCGGCGGGGTCGTGTTCGACTACTCCTCGTCGCGCCGTGTCGTCTCGCGCTACGTCGCCGTCGTCTCGTTCGCGTCGCTCGATTCGGTCGTCGCGTTCGTCACCGTCACCGGACCGACTTCGGGCCGGACTTCCGATAGCTCCGCGACGGTCGGCGCGTTTACGATGGTCACGTTCCGGCCGTCGATGTCCACGTAGAACGCGTCGGCGAACTTGCCGTCCGGGATGCGCCACGCGTTCGGGCCGATCTGCTGGCCACCCCAGTACTGCAGCAGTCGCTCGTAGCCACCCACGAACTGCTGGGCGTTCTGCGGTGAGTCCCACGCCAGCTTCCAGACGTAGCTCAGCGAGCCGTTCTCGTTCTCGTAGACGTGGAGTCGGTCGCCGTCCCACCCTGTCGAGTAGTTCGACTCGTAGTTCAGCGGGTCGAACTCGCTGACGTTGCCCGACTGGTTGTAGTCGAACCACTCGGCGGCCGAGACGAGTTGCGTCTGGCCTTGGCTGTGGTAGTAGGGGTAGACGAACGACATCATCACCGCGGCCTCGCCGAGTCGGGCGTAGCCCGGCCGGTCGGGCGCTCGCACGCGCGACCAGCTATCGGTCGCGGTGTCGTTCAGCGTCACGTTGGTCGGCGGGTCGCTCTCGTACCGGAGCGGGTGGATGACCTGCTCGGTACTCGCGGGCAGGTTCCCGTAGAGGTCGTTGACGGCCTCCCATCCGCCGACGTTCCGGACCATGCGGACGAACGCCGGACCGTCGCTGTAGGGCTGGAACTTCATCAGGTAGACCCCGATGTTGGCGAGCTGACCCGCGCTCCCGCTCCGCGTCGCGTCGAGACAGTCCCAGTTCGCGCCGCACTGTCGCTGGTAGAGCGTCTCGGTGTAGCTCGCGTCCCCCTCGACGACGCCGTTCCGGGCGTTCACTTGGTCGCGCAGTTGCCCGTCGAAGGGACTCCCCGCGAGGTCGAACTGCTGGTCCTGCCACGCGTGCATCAGTTCGTGAGCCAGCGTGAGTTCGTCGATTCGTAGCTCCTCGGCGCTCTCGGCGATGACGACGATGCGGTCGTTTCGCGGGCTGTAGAACCCGAGGACGCCGCTCCCCCGGTTCTCGTTCTGGACCGCGATGGAGTCCTCGTCCTCGCCGACGAGGAGCAACGCCTCGAACTTCGCGTTGTCGAACGTGCGGAGTTCCGCCGACGCGTTCTGGCTGGCCTGTCGCTGGCGGAACTCCTCGCGGCTGAGGACCGACACGGGCACGCGTTGGTCGAACTCGACGCACCGCACCGCCTCGACGCGGGCCATCGTCCGCGAGACTATCTTGCGGCGCTCGGCCCTTTGCACCCCGTCGTCTTGGTTCACGTCGATGGACTCGTCGTACCAGACGCCGTTCTCCCACCCTTTCACGTCGGAGTCGGGGTCCGCCCCGTTCTCGGGTGGAGTCGCCGCGCAGTTCGTCCCGGTCTGTCCGACGCCGGTCCCGTCCTGTGTCGTCGCGCTCCCGTCCTGTACGCTCGCGCTCGGCGTCCGTTCCGTCGGGGCCGCCGCGTCGGCGGTCGTCCCCCCGAGTGTCGCCCCGGCGACGCCGGACCCGAGCATCGCGATTACCAGTAGTACGGCTGTAAGCTTACTGCCCTGTGATAGCATTACCCACTTCTCCCCCGTGGGTAATCACGGACGCGCCGGGCAAAAGGTCGTCGCCTACGCCCGCGGGTGGGCCTCCTCGCCGTTTCCACGCTTTTCGCGGAAATCGCCTCCACGCTTTTGACTGATGCGGCCGAAGGCGCTGGCATGGAAGTCGCTATCCTCAGTGACACGCACGTCCCGTCGCGCGCGGACCGACTCCCCGACTGGGTGGCCGACCGGGTCCGCGAGGCCGACCACACCATCCACGCGGGCGACTTCGACAGTCCCGCGGCCTACGAGACCGTCGCGGACCTCGCGGCCGAGGAGTTCACGGCCGTCGCGGGGAACATGGACCCGCCGTCGCTCGACCTGCCGACCGTCGCCACCGTCGAGGTGTCGGGCACGACGTTCGTCGTGACCCACGGAACGGCGGCCACGGAAGCGGAGTACGAGGAGACCATCGCGGAGGCCATCAGCGACGAGTTGACTGGGCCGGGCATCGCGGTCGCGGGCCACACCCACGCGGTCGTGGACGACGACATCGAGGGCATCCGGTTCTTGAATCCGGGGAGCGCGACCGGTGCCGACCCCGCGAACGTGGCGACGATGATGGCGGTCGAGATTCTGGAGGGCGACGTGACCGTCGAGGTGTACGTCGAAGACGAGCGCGTCGAGGAGTTCGATGAGTATCCGGAGTAGGGGGACGTTGGGATTTTTGCATCGGTTTTCGAAACGGCTGTGGGGTCGATAGAACGTGATGACTGGCGTTCGACGAAACCGCGACCGCACAGCACCGCGACCGCGAACTGCACAGCATCCGCGAACCGCCCTGATGCCGACGCCTATCATACCGCACCGCTCCTCGTCCTCCCCAACCGCCTGCGTTACTCACTCCGCTTCGCTCCGTTGTGTTACTCGGCCACCGGAAGACAACCCGCGTCTTCCGAGCCTGCACTCACGTCCGTTCGCGCAGACCTCGCGCGGAAAGGCGCGACCACGCAGGGTCGCGCCCGCACGCGCCGGGTCGTTGCTCTCCTCCAGCGCACGCCGAGTAGGGTGTCGAATCGCGGGTTTCGTCCCACTCCCTGCTTTCGCCGCTCGTATCGCTTGCCCCTATTGGACGGGTTTTTACTGCCGACGCGCCAATTCGACTGCATGAACGTGTTCGCGGTGCCGGGACTCCCCGAGGTCCGGCCGGGCGACGATATCGCCGCCCTCGTAGACTCGCAGGCCGACCTGCGTGACGACGACGTACTGCTGGTCGCCAGCACCATCGTCTCGAAAGCGGAGGGTCGTCGCGCCGACTTGGCGGACTTCCCGGCGGGACCCAGAGCGAGAGAAATCGCGGAGCGACTGGAGGAGATTTCGGGCGACGAGAAAGACCCCCGGTTCGCGCAGGCCGTGCTGGAGGAGAGTACCGAGATAATCATGGAGGCACCGTTCCTGCTGACCGCGACGAAGTTCGGCCACGTCGGCGTCAACGCGGGCATCGACCGGTCGAACGTCGGCGGAGCGGGCGAGGGCGAAGCGGGCGACGACGGCGCGGACTTGCTCTTGCTCCCGGAGCGCCCGAGCGAGAGCGCGGCCCGGATACGCGAGAATCTCGAATCGGACCCCGCCGTCGTCGTGACCGACACCTCCGGGCGACCGTTCCGGCACGGCCAGCGCGGCGTCGCCATCGGGTGGTCGGGCATCCCGGCGAGTCGGGACTGGCGCGGCGAGGAGGACCGCGACGGCCACGAACTCGAAGTCACCGTGGAGGCCGTGGTGGACGAACTCGCGGCCGCGGCGAACCTCGTGACCGGCGAGGGCGACGACGGCCTGCCCGTGGCGGTCGTCCGCGACTGGGAGTTCGGCGACCACGAGGGGAGCGACAACCTCTACCGGGACATCGAGGGCGACTTCGTGCGACAGGCGCTCAGGGGGTGGGAGTTTGCGCGGGATTGAACTCACGCCCGAGCATCCCGTCTCGGACCTCGTGGACATCGGCCAGTGGGCCGAGGAGGCCGGGTTCGACACCCTCTTCGCCAGTTGCCACTACAACAACCGCGACCCCTTCGTCGTCCTCGACCGGGTGGCCGCGGCGACCGACGACCTCCGGGTCGGGCCGGGCGTCGCCAACCCCTACGAGAGCCACCCCGTCTCGCTGGCCTCGCGGGTCGCCACGCTGGAGGAAACCAGCGACGGCCGGGCGGTCTACGGTCTCGGCGCGGGCGACCGCTCGACGCTCCGGAACCTCGGATTCGAGCGCGACAAGCCCCTCCGGCGCGTGCTGGAGTCGATGAAGGTCGCCCAGAAGCTCTGGTCCGGCGAGCGCGTGGACCACGACGGGACCTTTCGGGCGACCGACGCGGGCCTGAACTACGCCGACGCCATCGGCGGGGGCGAAGTGGGTGAGGCTGAGCGAGCAGGTGACGACGCCGACGCCAGCAGTGAGATTCCGGTCTACGTCGGCGCGCAGGGACCCCACATGATTCGGATGGCGGCGAAACACGCCGACGGCGTGCTGGTCAACGCCTCCCACCCCGACGACTTCGCGTGGGCCGACGAGCAGGTCGCGGAGGGACTCGCAGACCGGCCCTCCTCGCGGGGCGGCCCCGAAGCGTTCGACTTCGCGGCCTACGCCAGCGTCAGCGTCGCCGACGAGACCGACGAGGCTCGGGAGGCCGCGCGCCCGCCGGTCGCGTTCATCGCGGCCGGAGCGGCCCCGCCGGTCCTCGACAGGCACGGTATCGAGAGCGACGCGGCCGAGCGAATCGGCGATGCCATCGAGTCGGGCGAGTTCACCGACGCCTTCGAGCGAGTGACGCCCGCGATGATAGACGCCTTCTGCATCGCCGGGACGCCAGACGAGGCCGCCGAGAAGATAGCTGGCGTGTTGGAGTACGCCGACAGCTTCGTCGCCGGGTCGCCGCTCGGCCCGGACCCTAAGGAGGCGGTCGAACTCGTCGCGGCGGCGCTGGACGAGACCGAGTAGAACGAGTCTACTGGCGCTGTGCGGGCGGTTTTCCGGCCGACTCGGGGACGAGGAGGTCGACGACCGCGCCAGCGGTGAGATACGCCAGCACCAGCGACGACCCCGCGACGAAGATGAACCCCATCGCCAGCAGGATGATGGAAGTCGGGAACGCCAGCGCGGCGTCGGTGAAGTAGCCGATCATGTCCACGACGTTCTGGATGATGCTCGCCATGTCTACCCCTCCGGAGTCCGGATACTTGTTTGCTCCGTCTGCTGACGAGGAGTCCGGAACGAACGACTGCGCTCCGGCACGCTTACGACGGGGGCCTCCGTAGTCCGGTGCGTGCCAGAGGACGCATCGCTCGACGCCTTCGCTTCGACCGGCGACGACGAGACCGACTCGACCGACAGCGAGTCCCGGAGCGGCGAGTCGGCGGCGACCGACTGCGAACCTCCCGAAACCGATTCCGCCGAGTCCACTGAGTCTGCCGAGTCCACTGAGTCTGCCGAGTCCACTGAGTCTGCCGAGTCCACTGAGTCTGCCGTTGGCGACCCTGCCGAGTCCGCCCCGACCGCCGAGGAGGCCGACCCCGCCGTCTCGACCTACCGGTGGTCGCCAGCGGGCGGCGAGTGCGCCGACTGCGGCGAGACCGCCTCGCGTCGCTGGCGGGCAGACGGCGAGCGAGACGGCGCGCTGGTCTGTGGCGACTGCAAGGAGTGGTAGGCGGCGGTCCCCGCGGCGCGCGGCGTGCGCTCAGTCCGCCTTCGAGAGGCAGTTATCGACGTAGGCGTCCAACTCCTCGTGGACATCTCGCGTCGCGTCCGAAGTCTCGGTCGTCACGCAGTCGGTCATCGCGCCGTTGGCGAGCGTCAGCAGGAACGACGCGGTCCGGTCCGGGTCCACCTCCCGGAAGAGTCCGGCCTCGATACCGTCGGCCACGATGCCCGCGATGTGGTCGCGGAAGAACTCGTTGCTCCGGGTGAAGTGGGCCGCGTAGTCGTCGTCGTGGACCGCCTGCATGCGCAGTTCCACGACGACGCCGACGAACTCCTCGCTCGGTCCGTCGTCCGGGGCGGCCAGCGACCCGACGAGCGACCGGAGTCGCTCGTCGGGGTTCGCCCCCTCGCTCAACGTGATTCCCTCCTCGAAGTGGTCGAGGACGAATTCGAGGAAATCGACAAGCAGGTCGTCTTTCCCGTCGTGGTGGTGATAGAGCAGCGACTTGCTCTTGGAGAACTCGTCGGCGATGCGCTGTATCGTTAGGTCGGCGTACCCGTGTTTCACTAGTGCCTGATACGTGGCTTCCATGATGGCCGTACGGGTGTCGTCGGCCGAGTCGTCGAAGAGACCGTCGGGCGGCATATGATTGAGTGAAGACGTAGCGCAGAGGGAACCTTTAACCCTCGGGCTTTACTTAGGATAATTTACTATTATGCCGGTGAAAGTCGGAAAGATATCCCAGAGCGGGGCGCGGGCGGAACTCCCGGTTCGCCCGCGTTCTTGCCGGGACAAAAGTTTCAAAGGTGGCGTCGCTACGTACGAGTAGTATCCGCACGCTTCGGCGGCCAGCGGACCGGTCGCCGAGTTCGTCGCCCTCCGCGTGCAGACCCACTCACCCATGACGGAAGCCAATCCCCCTCAGCGCCGAACCGACGCGTCACCCGACCCCTTGCCGGTAGACGAGGCGGCCGCCGTCGCCGAGCGAGTGGTCGAGAACGTCGAACGTGTCATCGTGGGCCACCACGACGTGACCGAACAGATAGTCACCGCGATTCTCGCGCGGGGCCACCTCCTGTTGGACGACGTGCCCGGCGTCGGCAAGACGATGCTCGCTCGGTCGCTCGCCCGCTCCATCGACTGCGAGTTCTCGCGGGTGCAGTTCACGCCCGACCTGATGCCGACAGACGTGACCGGCGTGAACGTCTTCGACGAGCGCAGTCGCGAGTTCGAGTTCCGGCCCGGTCCCGTCTTCGGCAACGTGGTGCTGGCCGACGAGATAAACCGCGCGCCGCCGAAAACCCAGTCGGCCCTGCTGGAAGCGATGGAGGAGGCCCAAGTCACCGTGGACGGCGAGACCTACGAACTCGACCAGCCGTTCACCGTCATCGCGACCCAGAACGACGTGGAAGCCGACCGGACCTACGAACTCCCGATCGCCGAGGTGGACCGGTTCGCCAAGCGCCTGACGCTCGGGTACCCCTCGCCGGAAGACGAGTCGGAGGTCCTCCGGCGCGTGACCGGCGGCCACCCCATCGACGAGTTGGGACCGGTCGCCACCGCCGCTGACGTGCTGGCGGCCCGCGCCACCGTCGAGAACGTCACCGCCGAGGAGGCCGTCCGGGCGTACGTCACCCGACTGGCCAACTACACCCGCGACCACGCCGACCTCGGGGTGAGTCCCCGCGGGTCCATCGCCCTCCTCCGGTCGGCCCAAGCCCGCGCGGTGCTGGAGGGCCGCGACTACGTGATTCCCGACGACGTGCAGTCGGAGGCCCCGAGCGTCCTCGCCCACCGGGTTCGGACCGGCGCGTCCGGCGGGCAGTCGGGCCGAGAGCTGATAACCGAGGCGCTGGACGCGGTGCCGGTGAAGTGAGATGCTGACGCGACGCGGCTGGGCGCTCGCGGCCGTCACCCTCGCAGGGTTCGTGATGGCCGCGTGGTTCAGCGCCCGCTCGTTGAACGCGGTCGTCGGTCCCGTCGCGGTCGCCGTGGTCGCGGGGTACGTGCAGGTCAAGCGCGCCGGACAGCCCGAACTCCGGACCGAGTCGGCGGAGTACGGCTTCGCGGGCGAGACGGTCCCGGTCTCGCTGTCGTTCGACTCCTCGACGCCGCTGGCCGCGACGGTCCGCCTCGACGCCGACGACGGACTCGCCGTCGCCGACTCCGAAGTCGAGACGACCGTCGCCGACGAGACGCTGTCGTTCGACGTGACCCTGCGCGAGCGGGGGTTCCAGTCGGTCGGGCCGGTCGAAGTCGTCGCCGAGGACGTACTCGGCGTCTGGTCGGAGACCTACTCCTACCCCGTGAGTCGAGAGGTCGTCGTCTTCCCCGAGATTCACCGCCTGCGGGACGCCAGCGACCTCGCGGCGCTCCGCCGGGAGTTCGGTCTCGGCGGACGCGACCGCTTCGACCAGTTGCGCGAGTACGAACGAGGAGACCCGCTTCGGGACGTTCACTGGAAGTCAAGCGCCAAGCGCGCCGACGACGAACTCGTCGTGATGGAGTTCGAGGCCGAGGAGGAACGCCAACAGGTCGAACTCCTCGCGGAGGCGGAGGGCGGCCGGATGGACGACGTGGCCGAGGCGGCCGCCAGCATCCTGACCTACCTGTTGGACGCGGGACTCGCGGTCGGCCTGACAGTCCCCGGCGGCCGGGTCGAACCCGGCACCGGACCGGACCACCGGACCGAACTGCTGACCCTGCTGGCGCGGACCCACCCCGGCACTGTCAGCGACTCGCGCCGGGAGCGAGCGGACGTGTTGGTCGAGTCGTCGGCCGACGACGAGGAGGTTCGGGTGACGGTCGGCGACCGGACCGTCGCGTTCAGTCAGCTGTCCGGCGAAAGTCGAGACGCAGAAACCGGTCGGGAGTCCCCCGGTCGGTCGTCGGCGGACGCGGACGACCGGACCGCGTTCGCCGACGGCGGGTCGAACGTCTCGGGAGGTGAACGCCGATGAGTACCGACCGCGCGGTCGGGACCGACTTCGAGTTGGGCGACGTAGAAGTGTCGTACCACTGGCTCGCGGTCGGGTCGCTCGGCGTCACGATGGTCGCGTACCTGAGCGTCCTCTTTCACATCACCGACATCGTGGGCGGGACCGCGACGCTGGCCGCGCTGGTCGTCGGGACCGCGCTGGCGGGGGTGGCGACCGCCCGGCGACTCCGCCCGTTGCAGGCGGCGACGCTCGCGGTCGTCCTGTTGGCGGTCGGGCTGGTCGGCTACTATCTGGCGGTGCCCAGCGCCTACCTCGTGGCGCTCTCGCTCGGGAAGGTCGTCGCCGACAACGTGGCGCTGTTGACCGGCCTGTCGGTCCTCCGGATGACCGAGGTCGGCGCGTGGGCGCTCGGAGTCGCCCCGGCGATGGTGTTCGCGCCGGTGTATCTCGTCTCCCGGCGGCGCTACGCGCTGGCGGTCGGCGCGGCCGGGACCGCGCTCGGGTTCTTCGTGTTGACCGGCGACTTGGGCAACTTCGCCACGCTGGTCGGCACGCTCGGTGCGACTGCCGCCCTCGGGTTCGGAACCCTCGCGCGCCGAGGAGGCACGGCCGCGCAGGTCGATACGCTGGCGGTCGTGCTGGTGGCGATGGTCCTGCTGGCCTCGACGGTCAGCGTCGTGCCCGGCGGCGCGAGAAGTCCCATCCTGCCGGGGGGCGGCGCGTCCACGCCGACGGTCGAAGACGCCTTCGTCACCAACGAGGAGCGCGTCTCGATTCAGGGGTCGATTCGGCTCTCGCCGAAGGTCCGGTTCACCGTCGAGTCCGACGAACCGGCCTACTGGCGCGTCGCGGCCTACGACCGCTACGACGGTAGCGGCTGGATTCGGACCGGCGACAGCACGCCCTACCGGTCGCAGCCAGCGCCGCCCGGTCCGACCCGGACCGTCGAGCAGACCGTGAGCGTCGAGGCCGAGCGGATGGCCGCGATGCCCGCGGCGTGGAAGCCGACCCGGTTGGAGTCGGGCGACCGGGACAACACCCGCATCAGTTCGCTCGGGGCGTTCGACCCGGTGGGCGCGCTCCGACAGGGCGAGTCCTACACGGTCGTCAGCCGGGTCCCCGACCCCACCGAGAGCCAACTCCAGCGAACGGGCACCGACTACCCCGAGTACGTCGAAAAGCTCTACCTGCAAGTGCCGGAGAGTTCGGCCGACCGCATCCGCCAGCGCACGAACCGGATTACGGGGTCGGCGAACGCGACGACGCCCTACGAAAAAGCCGAGGCCGTCGAAGCGTGGCTGGAAGCCAACAAGGCCTACTCGAAGGACGTGTCCCGGCCCGAGGGCGACGTGGCCGAGCAGTTCATCTTCGAGATGCAGGAGGGCTACTGCACGTACTACGCCACCTCGATGGTGACGATGCTCCGCTCACAGGACATCCCGGCGCGGTTCGTCGTCGGCTACACCTCGGGCCAGCGCGTCGCCGAGGACGAGTGGGTCGTCCGGGGACTCGACTCTCACGCGTGGGTCGAGGTCTACTTCCCGCGGGTCGGGTGGGTGAAGTTCGACCCGACGCCCGGTGGCCCGCGCCAGCAGGTCGAGAACTCGCGCGTCGAGCAGGCCCGCGAGGGCAACGTCTCGAACGTGGACACCGACGAGAGCGACGAGGGCACGTGGACGCCCACGACGACCGAGACGACCGCCGACCCCGGCGACACGGAGACGACCACCGTCGTCGGCAACGAGACCACCGGACCCGCCACGGCCGCTCCCGGTCTCGGCGACCGCCAGCCCATCAACCCCGGCGACGGAATCGGAGGCACCGTCGGCGAGTTCACGACGACCGCGGGCGGCGGGACGGGCGGCGACTCCGGCGACGAGGGCGGCGGGATTCCGATTTCGATGCCCTCGCGCGAGCAGACGGCGCTCGGCGCGCTCGTGGTCGCGGGCCTGCTCGCGGCCGCGCGCCGGACCGGCCTGCTGGCGCGACTCCAACGGGCGGTCTGGCTCCGCTGGCAACCGCGTCGGGACCCCGAGACAGACGTGAACCGCGCGTTCGAGCGACTGGAACGCCTGCTCGCCGACGAGTACCGCGAGCGCGACTCCGGCGAGACGCCCCGCGAGTACCTCGCGGCGATTCGGTCCCACTACGACGTGGACGACCGGGCCGAGCGCGTCGGAGCCATCTACGAGCAGGTCCGCTACGCGGGCGCGACCGACGACGGCCTCGCCGACGAGGCGGTGTCGCTGGTGGACGAACTGGTCCGGGACCACCGGGGCCTCCTCGGCGGGCGGTAGTCCCGGCCGCGCGTTTCGTCCCTCGCGCAACACTACCCCCGGACGACCGGAGGCGAGACGGACTCCGGCGTCCGAGCGCGCTGGCGTCTCCGTTCGCTTTTTCTCGCGGCTCGACTCGGGTAACTAGCGACACAGTTTTGTACCCCTACGACCAATTCCCGAATTGTAATGTCGGAAGTGTGCTCGACGTGCGGGCTGCCTCAAGAGCTTTGCGTCTGCGAGGACGTGGCCAAAGAGTCCCAGCAGATTAACATCCGCATCGACGAGCGACGCTACGGTAAAGAGGTAACGATTATAGAAGGCTTCGACCCCAAGGACGTTGATCTGGACAGTTTGTCCTCGGACCTCAAGTCCAAGTTCGCCTGCGGCGGGACCGTCGAGGAGGGCCAGATAGAGCTTCAGGGCAATCACACCGGGCGCGTCGAGGATTTCCTACGTGACAAGGGTTTCAACGTAGCCTAACCTCGCGTCGGTTTTGCGCTGTGTAGAGGGTCAACGAGTGACGACTACGACTCGCGCCGGGGCGTCGTAATCCGTCGCCCCGCAATCTTCATCATTCACCGAACACGATATTGGTTGCTTAGGAAAATATATAGGTTGCTTTCGGAACGCTGTAGTGGTGGCTCCGTGCGAGCGGCGGAGGCGTGCAGTCCACACAGGGGTTCGCGCTCGGACTCGCCGCCGAGACAGTGCGACGATACTGACAGTCGCGGGGTATTTTCCCGGTCGCGGGCGTAGGCTCTCGTATGAGTTCCCGCTCAGACACCGACTCGAACGACGACGAGAGCCAGAAGAACGACCTCCTCGACCGCATCGTGAACTTCCTCGCGACGTACCTCCCGTAGCGCAACCGACCCGAGGACGAAACCCAGTAGTCCCCGGCCTCCGAAGGCCCGCCCATGGAGACTCACGGCTTTCTCGCGCCCGAGACCGAGGCGGAGGCCCGCGACCGCTACGACGAGACTGGTCCCGCGGCCCAGACCGTCGTCAAGGAGACTGCGAAAGCGATGGCGTTCGCACCCGACGAGTACGACGAGCGCGTGACCGGCGAGGTCATCGAGACCGCACGGGACGCGCTGTTCGCGTCGCTCCTGACCGTCCGGACCGGCACGCGCGAGGAGTTCGACGACTGGCTGGCCGACCGCGACCGCGAACTCCTCGAAGAAGGCTCCGAGAACGTCGAGAACGTCGCGTGGCACGACGCGCTCGGCGAGACGGTCGTCGCCGCCACGTACCAGAACGAGGAGCGCGCCGCGGTGGCGACGCTCCGGCGGCAGGCGTTCGGGCGCGTCTACCGGGAGTTGCTGTAGCTCAGGACTCGGACTCGGACTCGACGCGCTCGGCGGTCGTCCGGACCTCGCTACTGCACTCGCTGTACTCGTCGTGTGGCGCGCGACACGCGCCGTCGCAGGGGTGGTCCACGATATCCTTGAGCCGGTGGACCGCCTCGTCGGAGAGGACCTGCCCGAGCGCGCGGGGGTCGGTCGCGTCGTCGGCCTCCTCGTCGCGGTCGGCCTCGCGGAGCGCCGTCACGTCCAGTTCGAGGTCGTCTTCGAGGAAGTTCTCGGCGACACAGCGCCGCCACGCGAACTCTCGGGCGGCCGACTCCCCGTCGTCGGTCAGCGTGACGCCCTCGTACTTCTGGTAGTCGGCGAGGCCGCGGTCGGCCAGCGTCCCGACCATGCCGGTGACGCTCGCGTCGCTCACGTCCAGCACCTCGGCGAGTTCCCCGGTCTTCGCCCGGCGGTCGGTCTCGGCGGTGAGGAGGTGGACGGCCCTGAGATAGCGCCCCTCACTCTCTGAGACCTCGCGTTCCGAAGCGTCGCTCATAGGTGGAGTGTAGGCGCGCGTGGTCATAATTTTGTTCCCGGACACCTCCGAGATGGGTATGGACGTATCTCGGTTGCGTGTCCCGTAGCTACTGCCGACTCGGACGGACCGTCTCGATGCAGTGAGGCCGCGCTGGAGGTACCGGAGAAGCGAGCGACCCTCGACGCCGAGGAGTCACGCTTTACTCGCCCCGCCCCGACCACTCGCGCATGAGCGACGACTGGCGCGTCATCGAGTCGGTCGCGGAGTACGAAACCGGCTGGTACACCGGCGGCTACGACCTCGTGGAACAGCCCGACGGCTCCACGAAGAAATACTACTGGGCCGAACTCCCGCCCGCAGTGGTCATCTTGGCCGTCACCGACGGACAGGTCGTCTTCGTCGAGCAGTACCGGCCGGTCATCCGCGAGGAGTGTCTCGAATGCCCGGCCGGAATCGTCGAGGACGGCGAGTCCTACACCGAGGCCGGAGCGCGCGAGTTGCGCGAGGAGACCGGCTTCGACCCCTCGGGAATCAGCCTCATCGAGGACTTCTACTGCTCGACCGGCGTCCTGCGCCACGAGCGGGGCATCGTCTTCGCCGAGGGGCTGACGCCCGTCGAGCGGGACCTCGACGGCAACGAGTTCCTGTCGGTCCGGTCGATGCCTGTCGAGGACGCCCTCGCCGCCGCGCGCGAGGCCCCGGCCAACGACGCGACCATCGAGGCCCTCCTGCTGGCCGACGAGGAGGGCCTGCTTTGAACTGGTCGCGGGAAGCGAGTCTCACCGTTCCGACGCCGTGGGGTGACGTGGGCTACGACCGCCTCCGGCGACCCGACGGCGAGAGCGACGGCTCCGCGTGGGCCGACCCCCGCGACGCGGTGGTCGTGGTCGCGGTCCGCGAGAACGACGACGAGTCCACCGACGCGACCGGCGACGACGCTACCGCCGCGACCGCCGACCGCGAAGTCGTCCTGATAGAGGAGTACCGCCCGAAACTCCGCGAGACGGTCGTCACCTGTCCGGTCGGCAGGCTCGAAGACGGCGAGTCCTTCGAGGCGGGCGCGGCCCGCGAGTTGCGCGAGGAGGCGGGCTTCGACCCCGGAACAACGCGGCTCCTCGACGTTCACTACCCGGTGAGTTGGCTCCGCAAGCGACGAGGCGTCGTCTTCGCCACGGACCTGACGCCGGTCGAACCCGACCGCGACGACGGCGAGTTCACCGACCCGCGCACGGTCCCGGCCGACGAGGCCATCTCGCGGGCGCGCACCACTGGGCCGACGACGGGGTGGACGCTCGCGCCGCTCCTGCTCGCGGACCACGAGGGTCTGCTCTGAGAAGACCGGCCGTCAGGTCTCCGTGACCAGCGTCCGCGCGATGAGTTTCGCCTCGGCGCGGCGCATCCGGCCCGACACCGCGGTCGGCGACAGCCCCAACTCGTCGGCGAGTTCTTCGAGCGTGATGTCGCGTGGCTCCTCGAAGTAGCCCCGGTCGAGCGCGGTCAACAGCGTCTCGCGCTGTTCGGGCGTCAGGTCGTAGCTCCCGTCGGTGCCGACCGCCGACAGCGAGTGAAGTCGCCGGAGTTCGAGTCCGACCTCGCTGTCCACGCACTCGGCCTGAAACGACCGCACGCCGTCGTGGTCGGTGAATCGGAGTTCGAAGTGCCACGCGTCGTCCCGCCCGCTGGCTTCCAGTACGGTGGCGTCGGCGGTCCGGAGGACGCCCCCGAGGTCGGTCGTCGCGTCGGTCCACTCCACTCGGTAGAGACTCCGGTCGTCAACCCCTTCGACCCGCTCTAACACCGCGACGCCGGACTGCTCGCGGACCGTCTCGGCGAACGCGTCCAACTCCGGCCCGCGCGCCCAGAAGAACGGTACCACCTCCTCGCGGGTCGGCACGACTTTCTCCAACTCGACGCGCACGTCGGGATGGGCGGCGAGCGCGCCGCCCAGCACGAACTCGTCGGCTGGCGTCGTGAACTCCGCGATGATACTCATCTCCTCTGACGACGGTTCGCACACCTAAAATAGAAGTGGCAACGTGTATCACAAAGTGACGCTTACTCGCCGCGCCCTCGACGCTCGCCGACGACCGCACCGATTTCCGCGACGTACTCCTCGCGCGAGTAGCCGATTCGAGGGAGCCAGACGTTCTGGTACGAAGGATGCAGGAGGGGCAGGACGGTCGCGTCGAACTCGTCGGACGCGACCGGTTCGAGGACCGAATCGAGGAATCCCCCCGGCAAATCGCCGAGGAGCGACAGGGTGGCGTGCTTGCCGGTCGTCGCCACCACCGCGGGGGAGACCCGCTCGATTTCGGTCCGGAGGTGGGCGCGGCAGTTCGCGCGCTCGTCGGCGGTCGGTTCGCGGTTCGTCGGGGCGTCGTCGCTCTCGTCGTTCTCGCCGCGCTCCTCGGCCGGGAAGCACTTCACCGCGTTCGTGAAATAGAGGTCCTCGTTCGCGAGTCCCGCGTCGGCGAACAGGTCCCGGACCGCCCGGCCGGAGTGTCGGGAGGTGTAGGCCATCCCGGTCCAGTTGCCGCCCCGCCAGCGGTCGGCGTCGGGGTTCCCGTAGGCGGGGGCCTCGCCGACGACCAGCACGTCGGCGTCGAGCGACCCGTTGCCCCACGCGACGGACTCGCGGGACTCGACCAGCGCGGGACACCGCGCACAGTCCGGTTCGAGGAGGGCCCGCGAGTCGGGGTCGGGAAACTCGGCCATACTCCACGTTGGCGGTCGGCGCTACTCAATCCCACGCTCGCGGAAGCTATTTGTCGCCGGTCGCACACCCCACACGCATGGACGCGAACGTTCGCCCGGCGACGACGAGCGACGTGGCCGACGTGCGCCGGGTCGCCCGCGAGTCGTGGCACGCGACGTACGACGACCTGCTGGGACCCGAGGCGGTCGAGTCGGTCGTGGACGACTGGTACGACCTCTACGCGCTCCGGCAGTCCGCCGAGCGCGACGATGGCGTCTTTCTGGTCGCCGAGCGCGAGGCGGGTAGCGGGGACGACGAGAGCGGGGGCGACGAGACCGACCCCGAACTCGTCGGCTTCGGACAGGGACTCCTCCCCGACGAAGCCGAGGACGGCGCGGCCGAACTGCCCCGACTCTACGTCCACCCCGACTGCTGGGGCGAGGGCGTCGGCACGGCGCTCGCCGACGAGATAGAGGCGTGGGCCGCCGAGCAGGGGGCCGAGCGCCTCCGTCTCGTCGTGCTGGCCGACAACGAGGTCGGCAACGCCTTCTACGAGTCCCGAGACTACCGGACGGTCGGCTCGCGCGAGTCGGAACTCGACGGCGAGACCGTCACCGACTACGTGCGAGAGAAAGAGCTGTAGTCCGGCCTCTCAGGCTCCCACGTCGTTGAACCGTATCTCGACGCGGAGACCGCCCGACGCCGAGTCGGTCGCCCGGACCGACCAGCCGTGGGCCCGCGCGATGTCCTCCACGATTCGGAGGCCGAGTCCGGTTCCGCCGTCACCGGTCGTGTAGCCCCGCTCGAAGAGTCTGTCGTAGTCGCCGTCCACGCCCGCGCCGTCGTCGGCGACGTAGAACCCCTCGGCGTCCGCGAGACCGCCAGCTTCGACCGTCACGGTGGTTTCGCCGTGTTCGACCGCGTCGTCGGCCGACGGCTGACCGCTCGCGGAGCCGTGTTCGACCGCGTTCCGGAACAGGTTCTCGAACAGTCTGCCGAGTCGAGACTCGTCGCCCGACGCCTCCGCGGGCAGGTCGTCGGCCCGGAGCGCGGCGTCGCCGGTTTCGACCATCTCCCACGCCTCCCGGACCGCCTCGGGGAGCGAGAGCGTGGTCGGTTCCCGGACAGTCCGGCCCTGTTCGGCGAGCGCGAGCGCCTCCTCGACCAACTCGTCGATTCGGCCGAGCGCGTCCCGGAGCGGTTCGACGTACTCGCTGTCGCAGTCTTCCGCCAGCAGTCGAGCGTTGCCGTCGGCGACTTCGAGCGGGTTTCGCAGGTCGTGGCCGAGGACGCCCGCGAACTCGTCGAAGCGTTCGTTCTGGCGCTGGAGTTCGCGCTCGCGGCGCTTCTGGTCGGTGATGTCCGTGTAGATGACGAAGCCGTTGGCGTCCTCGTCGGGCGCACGGACCGTGTGCAACAGGAAGTCCCGCGGGCCGTCGGCGGTGACGCGCCGAACCTCCTTGCCGGTGACGTGGTCGCCCGCCCGCATCCGGCGGTTTATCTCGGCGGCCTCCGCCGCGGCCTCGTCGGTGTCGGGGACGATGCGGTCGTCTACGGGTTCGCCAGCGATGTCCTCTATCGCCCACCCGAACACCTCCTCGAAGGTCGGGTTCGCCTCGGTGATTATCGGTTCGTCCTCCTCGAACGCGCCGATGCCGATGGCGTGGGGAATGTTGTGGAACAGCGCGGCGAACTTGTCGCGCTCGTTGCGGAGTTGCTCGTCGGAACCGATGCGGTCGAGCGCGGCCGAGACGTGGGCCAACAGCAGTTCCGCGAGTTCGCGGTCGCGGTCGCCGAAGCCGTTCACGTCGCGGGCGACCGCCTGAAACACGCCGTGGTCGTCTATCGGGACCGTCAGGGCCGACCGGTAGTCGGACTCGGCCGGAGCGAACTCGTGGCTGTCGAGGTCGGTGACGCGTATCGACTCGCCCTTGCGGTACGCGCGGGCCGCGAGGTTGCCGTCCGAATCGACGGGCGTCGAGCGGTAGTAGCCGTCGGAGGGGACGCCCTTCGAGACGGCCTGCGGAACGAGTTCGCCGTCCACCACGAGGCTGAGGTCACAGAGGTCGAACTCCAGTATCTCCTCGGCGGCCTCAACCGCGAGTTCACAGAGGTCCGTCCGGTCGGTGCAGGTCGCCGCCTGCGCGGCGGTCTCGTGGAGCGCCTCTATCTTCTGGCGGGTCCGCCGGAGTTCCACCTTGGCGCGGTTCTGGGAGATGGCGTTCTCGATGCGCTTTGCCAGCACCTCGTAGTGGTCGGTGCCGGTCTCCTTCTGGAGGTAGTCGGTGACGCCCGCCGAGATGGCTTCGGACGCTATCTCCTCGCTTCCCTTCCCGGTGTAGAGGACGAACGGGAGCGAGGGGTACCGCTCGCGGACCGCTTCCAGCAGTTCCAACCCGTTCATCTCGGGCATGTTGTAGTCGCTGACCACGCAGTCGAACTCGCCCTCCTCGTCCAGTCGGTCGAGGGCGTCACTGGCCGCGGCCGCAGTCGTGACCGACATGTCGTCACCGATTCGCTGGAGGTACTCGGCCGCCACGTCCGCGAGACCCGGTTCGTCGTCCACGACGAGGACGCGCTTGCTAGAGGCTACCATTGCTCGTTAAAGGCAGATATCACGTTATAAATTTCTCGAAAATTATATCGAGATTTAGGAGTCGGGATAGTCAATATGTTCGAAGTTGGTTCGGGTGTGGCTGGTCGGATAGTAAATTTCCGAGGAGGGACGGCGAAGTAATCGACCGGCGGTCGCTACTCCTCGACCACTTCGAGGCCGCGGTTGTTGACCGCCGCGGCGTCGAGACCGACCTCTTCGAGGAACTGCTTGTACTCGCGCTCGCAGGCCTCGGCGTCGGCCTGCTTGTCGCTGGCGCGGTCACAGAGCGCCACGAGGTCCTCGGGCACGTCGTTGGTGTACACTATCCAGTGGTTGATGAGGTCGGAGAGTCGCCGGATGGGCGAGGTGAAGTGACCGTAAATCTCGAAGTTCAGAGCGTGGTGGCCGCCGAAGGGGTCGTTCATGTAGCGCGCTCGCGGCATGACCTTCATCACGGCCCACTGAATCTTGTCGAGTTGTCGGTCCGGGGCGTCTTCGAGCGTCGCGTTGACGGCCTGACGGGGGTCGTCCCACTTCGACCCCGGAATCGAGACGCCGTCGAGGTCCTGAATCTCCTGCAACGCTTCGCTCCACTCGTCGGGACTGGGTTGGGGGTGGACCCGGTACATCGCCTCGACGCCGCGGTTCCACATCAGTTCGTGGGTGACGGCCTTGTTGGCCTTCAGCATCGACTCCTCGATGATGGTGTGGGCGCGGTCCCGGCGGGGATTGAGGACGAGACTCCCCTCGTCCTTGCGCTGTTCGTGCATCTGGTCGGCCAACTCGAACGCGAGTTTGTTCTCGTGGTGGAGGTCGGCCTCCTCGTCGTCGATGCGGCGCTCGGCCTGCGTGTAGGTCAGTCGCTCGTCGCTGTTGATGACCGACTTGTAAATCTCGATGTTCTCGTAGCCCAGATTCTCCTTGTCGAGATGCATCTCGACGGTGTGGGCGAGTCGGTCCTCGTTGGGCACCAGCGAACACACCGTCTCCGCGAGGACCGGCGGGAGCATGTGCATCGTGTAGGCTGGCAGATAGACCGTGTTCGCGCGCTCGACGGCCTCCTCCCACATGTTGGTCTCGGGGTTGACGTAGTGGGTCACGTCCGCGATGTGGACCCAGAGGACGTACTCGTCGTCGCGCTCCTCGATGGAGAGGGCGTCGTCGAAGTCTTGGGCGTCCACCGGGTCGGTGGTCCACGTCGTCATCTCGCGGAGGTCTTTCCGCTCGTCAACTTCGTCCTGAATCTCCTGTTGGATGTCCTCGGTCCGCTTCTCGGCCTCGGTCAGTACCTCTTGGGGGAACTCGTCGCGAATCTCGAACTTCTCGAACAGCTCCTCGCGCTTCTCTTCGAGTTTGTCGGCGAGTTCCGGCGAAATCTCGACCGGGCCTTGTCCCTCGGGAGTTCCGGCCTCGGCCTGCGTGTCACTCGTCATACAGAGGAGTAACGGAGTCGAGTAGTTAGGCGTATCGGAGCGATACCGAGTCGAAACCGGCGGCGGCCGGACCGCGCCGGGGTTCCCGAGCCCGGTAGGCGTTGCTTACCGGTCGGCGCTCGTCGTCGCGGCGGCTCATCGCTCGTGGTCCAGCGGACCGTAGCGCTCCTCGACGGCGTTCCAGTACGCGTCCAGAAACTCCAGTTCGGTCATCCCTCCGGCGTCGATGTCCACCAGCAGGTCTTCGAGTTCGTCGCGCGGCTGGTGACAGAGGTCGGTGTGACAGCCCTTACAGAGATGTTCGAACTCTTTGCCCTTCCGGTCCCAGCGGTCGCCCTCCTTGTCGTACTCGCGGGCGTCCGAGCGCCGGACGGTCTCGCCGCAGGCGATGCAATCGACCGAGTCTCTGCCCCGGTTGCTCCGGGAACCCCACATACTCGTAGTCACGGGCCGGGATTACTTGCTGTTTTTGGTCACTTTTCGGGGAGATTCGCGCAACCAACCGACGAAAGTAACGACGGCTTACCTCGAAGCTTCCGCGCCGGACTGGTCCGGAGCGGAACCGGAACCGCTCCGCGCATCGCGGGGCTTATCCACTCGGACGGCCAACGTGGGGTCGATGGACGCCGAAATCGCTCCCGACGAGGTTCGGGACCTCCTCGACGCCGACGACGAGGTCCGCGTCGTGGACATCCGGTCGGAAGCAGAGTTCGAGCGCGGACACATCCCCGGCAGTGAGAACGTGCCGTTCCACGCACTGGCCGACGAGATAGAGCGATTGGACGGCGCAGAGCGCGTCGTCACGGTCTGCCCGCACGGAAAAGCCAGCGTGCAGGCCGCGCGACTGGTCGCCTCCTACGAGGGCCTGCCCGAGGAGGCCCGCGTCGAGAGCATGGCCGGTGGTCTCTCGGAGTGGGACTACGAACTGGAGACCGCCGACGAGTCGGCGGGCGAGTCCGACTCGGTGGACGAGTCCGACGCGACGGACGCCGACGAAGGGCCGGAAGCGCCGTTCTGAGTCCGCAGGTCGTTACTCGTCGTCCGACTCGCCGTCGGCCCCTTCGTCTTCGTCCAGCATCTCCTCGGTCATCGCTCGGGCCTCTTGGAGAATCGACTGGGCCTCGCCGTCGAGCGACCCCGCGCCCGCCCCGCCTGCGCCTGCACCACCTGCGCCCGTGCCCGCACCCGCGCCGCTGGCCATCGACCCGCGACCCTGCGAGTTGGCGCGCTCTAACTCGTCTTCGAAGAGGTCGCCGCCCTGCGGTTCGTCGCCGTGACTGTGGTCGTGGGTCGTGTCCTCGAACACCTGCGGGAAGCCGACCTCCTTGGCGTACTCCTCGACGCGCTCGGCGAGTTCGTCCTCGCCGTCCTCGTTCCACCCCGGCGCGTGGTCGTCCAGCCACTCCTCGTGGTCGTCGTCGCCGAGCATCGCCGTGAACGCGAGGTGGTTGGCGAGGTGTTCGGCGTCGGACTGGGGCGTCTCGCAGACCGGACAGGCGTATCCCATGTCTCCCGATTGGTCGCGCGCGCCGAAAAGCGCCACGCTCGATGAGTGGGCGAAGATGGTTTTTGAGAATCTGGCGTGTGTGGGCGCAACTGCTCGTGGGTCGCGCCTACCGTACTCGGTGCGACAGGCCACGCGCGGACGCTCAGTTCGATATCCGGGCGTTTGGGTGGACTGAAAGGGGCCGCGCGCTCGCGTGCAGTTCAGTCGTCTCTGCGGGCCACTATCCGAGACGAGTCGAGCGAAGCGACGACGAATCGAGGATATCCCGCAGAGCGACCGCGAGCGCGCGGGGGCTTTCGAAAACTGCATGACGGTGCTAGGAGTGTAGACGACGGCCGAAACGCCACTTTCGATGAACTATCTCCCGAAATGGACACCGACTCAGACCGCTATTCGTCCAAGTCCACGACCAGAATCAGCGCGTCCTCGCCGTCGTCGTAGTACCGCGGGATGGTCCGCAGGTACTCGAAGCCGAACTCCTCGTACAGCCCCACCGCGCGGTCGTTGCTCGCGCGGACCTCCAACTTCACGCTCTGGGCACCCCGCGTGCCGAGAATCGCCAGCGCGCGGTCGAGGAGGCCCGCCCCGATGCCCTCGCCGCGGTACTCGGGGTGGACCGCGATGTCCTTGACGTGGCCGAACGCCCGGCCGTGGTTCGGCACGAGGTTGGCGACGACGTAGCCGACGACGCTCTCGTCGCCCTCGCCGTCGAGGTAGCCCGAGGACTCCTCGCTGGCGACCGCGACCAGAAAGCCGGGTTCGCCCAAGTACCGCTCGAACGCGGAGAACGGCCACGGCTGGTCGAAGGAGGCCCGTTCGATGCGGAGGACGGCCAACAGGTCGGCCTGCACCGCCCGCCGAATCTGCACGTCGTCGCCGCCCTCCTCGGGAGTCGTTGTCACTGCCCGCGATTTCTCGCCCGACCCTTAAGAGTGTCATGCCCGATACCGACCCCGTAATTCTTTAGTAGGACTAATCATAAGAACGAAATGCACTCTCCGGCCGGAGGTGCAAGCTCCCGAAATCTCCCCCACCCACCCCCACCTTTTGCGTGCTGTGCGTCGGAGTCGGCTATTCGTTCGCTAGAAGAACTACGGTCGTAGCTGTTTCCGAGTCGGACTAATCGCAATACCGTGCTAGAGTTGATTCAGACGTGGTTAGATACTATCGTACCAGTGGAAGTGAGATTCATGTCCGGATTCATCACGAGCCGATGTGGCTACCCGCCGCACGACGAACCTGCCTGTATGTACTGACGGGACCGGCTCGATGGGCCGGTAGACACCATTCCCGGCGACTTCGACGGGTTCGTACCCGTCACCACCGTCCGGGTTCGCCGTCCGTCGAGAGCGGAGCGTTACGCCGTCCGGTCCCCGCAGATGCGACCGCTCCGTAGGAAACACGGCAGTAAATTTTATATATTTTAGCACGCAATAAATTTCAACGGAGGTGAGAGATAATGTTCGGAATCAATCTGTTCCATCACTGCGAACTTACCGACCCGGCCTGTCTCCACTGAGGGACTTCGGAGGAGCGTATCGTACGCGAATCGACCGTTTCTCGACGGTGAGAGGCGTATCCGAGAGACTGCTCCGTCGGCGTTTCGACGCGACGGTGAGACGCGTCACCCCGCGGTGACGCCGCCCCCGGCACTAACGAACGCGAGAAAAAACGGGGAAAGTAGCGCGCTACTTAGTCGTCTGCGGGCGCGGGCGAGTCGCCGCCGGACTCGGCCTGCTTCTTCGTGTGCGAGAGCTTGCCACCGTCGGCGAGAATCTCGCGCTCGCGCTGGGACGCGTCGAGGTGGGCCGTCGCTTCCCACTCGTCGTTGACCCGAACCGTGAACTCCTCCTGACCGGAGCGGACCGCTTCGGCCACGTCGTCCACGATTTCGATGTTGTCGCCTTGGTCGATCTTCTCGTAGGTCTCCTCGTCGATGGTCAGCGGGATGAGACCGAAGTTGAAGAGGTTCGCCTTGTGGATACGGGCGAAGCTCTGGGCGAGGACGCCCTCGACGCCGAGGTACATCGGACACAGCGCCGCGTGTTCGCGCGAACTACCCTGTCCGTAGTTCTCGCCAGCCACGAGGAAGCCGCCGTCGGACTGCTGGGCGCGGGTGGCGAAGTCCTCGTCCACGCGCGAGAGCGTGAACTCCGAGAGTTTCGGGATGTTCGAGCGGAACTTCAGGATGTCGCTGGTCGCCGGGATGATGTGGTCGGTCGTGATGTTATCCTCCATCTTCAGGAGGTTCGGACCGGCCAGTTCCGAGTCCAGTTCGTCCTTCAGCGGCACGTCGCCGATGTTCGGCCCCTTGATGAGTTCGTCGTCGGGTGCCTCGTCGGGCGAGATGAGGTCGGTCTTGCTACCCGTGTACTTGTCGGGCATCTCGAATCCGGGGTCCTCGAGGTCGCCGAGTTCGTCGGCGAGGTCCCGCGGGTCCACGATTTCGCCTTTGATGGCGGCCGCGGTGGCGACCTCCGGCGAGCAGAGGTAGACGTTGTCGTCCTCGATACCCGAACGACCCTCGAAGTTCCGGTTGAACGTACGGAGCGACACCGAGTCGCTGGCCGGGACGTGGCCGATGCCGATACAGGCACCGCACGTCGCCTCGGAGAAGTTGACCCCTGCGGCCATCATCTCGGAGACCCAGCCTTCCTTCGCCAGCATCTCGGAGGCCTGCTTGGAACCGGGCGCGACGATCATCTCGGTCGTCTTGTTCGTCTCGCGGCCCTCCAGCATCTTGGCGGCCGGGAGGATGTCCTCGTACGCGCCGTTGGTACAGGAGCCGATCATGACCTGATCGACTTCCGTGCCTTCGACCTCGCGGACGGGCACGACGTTGTCGGGCATCGACGGCTTGGCGATGAGCGGTTCGAGGTCGCTCAGGTCGATGGTGATCTGGTCGGCGTACTCGGCGTCCTCGTCGGGCGTGACTTCGACGTACTCGTCGCCGCGGCCGAGGCGTTCGAGGTAGTCTTTGGTGTTCTCGTCGGTCGGGAAGATCGAGGAGGTCGCACCGAGTTCCGTCCCCATGTTGGTGATGGTCGTCCGCTCGGGGACCGAGAGGCTCTCGACGCCCGGACCGGTGTACTCGAAGATCTTGCCGACGCCGCCCTTCACGCTGAGACGACGGAGCATCTCCAAGATTACGTCCTTCGCGGTGGCCCACTCGGGGAGTTCACCTTCGAGTCGGACTTCGACGACTTCCGGCATCTCGATGTAGTAGGCACCGCCGCCCATCGCGACCGTCACGTCGAGACCGCCGGAACCGATGGCGAGTTCGCCCATCCCGCCGGGCGTCGGCGTGTGGGAGTCCGAGCCGAGCATCGTCTTGCCGGGCGCGGCGAAGTTCTCCTTGTGGACGTTGTGACAGATGCCGTTGCCGGGTCGCGAGAAGTGCGCACCGAAGGTGCCCGCCGCCGAGCGCAGGAAGCGGTGGTCGTCGGTGTTCTTGAAGTCGAACTGGTAGGTCTGGTGGTCGCAGTACTGCGCCGCCAGCTCAGTCTGCACTTCGTCGAGTCCGAGCGCTTCGAACTGCAGCCAGACGAGCGTCCCTGTCGTGTCCTGTGTGAGGACCTGATCGATCTCGATGCCGATCTCCTCGCCAGTTTCGAGGTCGCCCTCGACGAGGTGGTCCTCCAGAATTTTTTCCGTTAGCGTCTGTCCCATATCGACCGAATATCGACCCTCCAAGCGTATAAATCCCGCGTGTTTCCGTTCTCTACGGCGGTTGTAAATCCCGACGCCGTGTGGCAATAATTGTACGAACCGAGTCGCCGACCCACGCCCGAGGAGACTCCGTCAACGCTATACTCCCTCGGTGGAACCGAACGCACATGTTCGAGAGCGGCCCCTTCGTCGCCGAACACGTTTCCGACACCGACGAGGACCAGATTCAACCCAACGGCGTGGACCTCACGCTGGAGGCGGTGTACGAGCAACGAGAACCCGGACGAATCGGGCGCGAGGAGAAAGAGGTCGGCGAGCGCCAGCAGTTGGAGACCGAGCAGGTCGCCGACGACGCCCCCGAGACGTACTACCTCACACCGGGCGGCTACGTCGTCCAGTACGCCGAGACGGTCCGGATTCCCGAGAACCACGTCGGCTACATCTACCCGCGCTCGTCGCTCCTGCGCAACTCCTGCATGCTGAACACCGCGGTCTGGGACGCTGGCTACGAGGGCAAGGGCGAGGGTCTGCTCGAAGTCCACCACGACATCGAAATCGAGACGGGCGCGCGCATCGCGCAACTCGTCCTCGCGGAGGCCGACCACGACGGCACCTACGACGGGTCGTATCAGGGCGAGAACGTCGCGCTGGACGAGTTCTGAGTCGAGCGGTTCGGCTCTCCCCTTCTACCCGGTGCGGTTTCGCGGTCGGTCCGCACGACCGCAGGTGGTTTATCTGCGTTCCGACCGACCCTTCTTCCGGTGTGGGAAAAATGACACACGATAGACGAGAGTTTCTGCAACTCGGTGCGCTGGCGGGGGTCGGCGCGTTCGGGGGCGACCGACTGACCGACGTACCGATTCGATTCGAACAGGACGACCAGCGGAGCGGCGTTCGCGCCGACTGGCCCGGCCTCGAACTTCGGGTCACACAGGGGTCGGACCGGACCGCTCACTGGGTCCTGCCGGGGCGACGCCGCATCAGCGCGTACGTCTTCGGGACGCCCGAGAACCCGCGGACGACGGGCCAGCACTGGGTGAACGTGGCCGAAGGACCCGTCAAGTCACTCTTGGAAGAACAGACGTTTCAGGTCGGTCTACCGGTCGAACAGCGCCGGACGAGTTCGGATGGGTCGAGCTACACCGTCACCGAGATTCTGACCGGCTACAGCGACTCGGCCCAAGAGGCCGACGGCGAACTCGACGTGACCTACGTGGACCGCCAGCCGTACGACACGCCGGGCGACCCCGGCGACACGCTCGACACCGCCGAGGTCGAGGCGAGTTTCCGGGACCCCGCGGGCAACCGCTACGAGGTCCTCCTCGACCACGTCGTCCAGCCGCCGTTTCCGCCGTGGGAGACCGGCGGCGGCGTCGTGACCGGAACGTGGCTCCACGGCGTCACGGGCACCGGGACGCCGCTGATGCCTCGCCTGTTCAACTACGGCGCGCTCTGGGGCGTCGGCGCGCTCCGGGTCAACGGCGAACTGGCCGAGGAGGGCCGCGTGATGCACTTCATGACGACCGAGAACGTCCGGAAGGCCGACAGCTACGCGCTGGCGCTGGACGAGGAGCTACCCCTGAGCGAAGACGAGGCGTACCTCGGTCGCCAGCACCACACGCACCTGTTCCTGCCGCCGATAAAGGCGACTCCGGAGGGGCCAAAACCGAGTCCGGTGCCCACCGCGTTCGAGTTGCCCAACGGCGAGACTCAACCGTTCGTCCACTTCATGTGGGACGAGGACACCATCGAGGAGTTGGTCGTCCGCGGGACGGGCGAGGGCGGCGAGACGACGACGTAAGCCCTCCCACGGCGACCTGAACTTTTTATACTGATACGGACAATCAGTTCACGTCAGGAGGATTCAGGGATGACGACAGATTCGTCGGACTACAGTGACGCGATTCAGGAGTACGTCGAAATCGAACTCGAAAGCTCGTTCGAGTTCGACCGTCTCAGCCCGGACGAGGAGGACCCGCTCTACGACGAGGAACGAGTCGGAGGAGACGACTCGGAGTAAATCGCTTTCCATGTCTCACGTCCGTAACCGCCGACCAGCGACAGCTTTACAACGCCACTCGGAAGCCGACCTCACTCCGCAAACGCAGGGACCGGTCAACTTCGCGCTCGGAAAGGAGGCACTCCTCGCGCTCTACACGACGCTTCGCTCGGAGCAACACTCCGTGGTCGATTACCTGTTTCGAGAGGCGAAGCGACGAAATGCAGGCGTCTTCACGACCTCGCACGTCCTCGCCGAGGTCGTCGGAACCGTAAAGAGCAAGCGAGACGCGGATGCCGCCGTCCGATTCTGGAATGTGGTCGTCGATTCGAAAATCGTCGTCCTTCACGGAGCGCGCCCGTGGGGCAGGACGGACGCCGGACTCGGCGAGAAGGCCATCGGTACCGGCGTCAAAAATCTCTATCGCCAGTGGACGACCGTCGATTTTAAGTTCCACGAAGGAACGCTCGTCATGGACGCCGTCAAACTCAACGAGGAGCGTGCGGCAGAAGAGACGTTCGTCGTCTCGCTCGACGGAAGCCTCACGAACCTCGCGTGGAACGAAAATCTGAACATTCTCCCCTCACGGACGCCCCATCGCTCCGACGCCCGCTGAGACGCCACGTTTCCCCGGCCGTTCTGTCTCGGCCGGAGTACTCCATCTCGACAGGACTACGCCGACTCGATTCGACTACCCGAGGTCGAACATCTCGGCGGCCTGCTCCATGTCCTTGTCGCCACGGCCCGAGAGGTTCACCAAAATCACGTCGTCGTCGTCCATGTCCGCGGCTAGCTCCTCGGCGAGCGCGATGGCGTGGCTGGATTCGAGCGCGGGGATGATGCCCTCCAACTCCGAGAGTTTGCGGAAGGCGTCGAGCGCGTCGTCGTCCTCGACCGCCCGGTAGTCGCACCGACCGACCGCCTCGAACATGGCGTGTTCGGGACCGACCGCGGGGTAGTCGAGTCCGGCCGACACCGAGTGGACCTCGGTCTCCTCGTCCAGCGTCCGGGTCTTCATGCCGTGCATCACGCCCTCCTCGCCCTCCGCGAGCGGCGCGGCGTGCTGGCCCGACCCCTCGCCCTCGCCGCCGCCCTCCGCGCCGTAGAAGGCCACGTCGTCGTCGCGGAACGCGTGGAACAGGCCGATTGCGTTCGACCCGCCGCCGACGCAGGCCACCGCGGCGTCGGGGAGTTGCCCCGCTTTCTCCCGTATCTGCTCGCGGGCCTCGCGGCCGATGACCGACTGGAACTCCCGGACCATCCGCGGGAAGGGGTCGGGTCCGACCACCGAACCGACGAGGTAGTGGGTGTCCTCCATATTTTCGGCGAAGTCTTCGAGCGCCACGTCCACCGCGTCGGCGAGTCCGGCCCCGCCCTGCGTGACCTCGGTGACCTCCGCGCCCATCAGGCGCATCCGGAAGACGTTCATCTTCTGGCGGTCGGCGTCCTTCTTCCCCATGTAAATCTCGGTGTCGATACCGAGAAGGGCACCCACCATCGCGGTGGCGACCCCGTGTTGCCCCGCGCCGGTCTCGGCGATGAGGCGGGTCTTCCCGGCCTCCTCGGCGAGGAGGCCCTGCCCGAGGCAGTTGTTTATTTTGTGCGCGCCGCCGTGGAGCAGGTCCTCGCGCTTCAGGTAGATTTGGGCACCGAACTCCTCGGAGAGTCGTTCGGCGTGGAACACGGGTGTCGGTCGCCCCGCGAAGTCTTCGAGGTAGCTCCGGAACCGCTCGCGGAAGCGGTCGGTGTCGTGAATCTCGTCGAACGCCGCGGCGAGGTGGTCGAGCGGTTCCTCCATCGGTTCGGGGACGTGTCGGCCGCCGAAGCCCTCGAAGTCGCCGGTGTCCGTGTCTTCAGTTGGCATACCCCATCGTTGAGCGTCGGCGTATATAAATGTACGATTCTGCACACGACGGCGTTCCGTGGCCACCGGCATCTTCGTCGTCGCTCTCTCGAAAAACAAACCCGATTGTTTCTCCATCGAAGACAGATTTATATTCCGAACGAAATCTCTACCCACCGAATACACTACTAAACGTTGCTAGACGTGGCCGTCGGACCTATCCGCGCGAGTCCCGAACGAACGACGATGACAGATTCCCACCGAGAACTCGGCGTGGAGTTCGGCGACCTCGCCGCGCTCCTCGACGGCCACGACTACCCGGCGACCACGCAGGAACTGACCGACGACTACGGCGACCGACCGGTCGAACACCCCGGCGGGGCCGAGGAGTTCGGGGCGCTCCTCGCGCCGTCCGAGGACACCTATCGGTCGGCCACCGAGGTCCGGCAGGCGGTCTTGAACGCGGTCGGGCAGGGCGCAGTCGGTCGGAAGGGCTACACCGACCGAGGAGCGTTCTCTTCGACGCCCGACGACGTGTCGTTTTGAACCTTCGGAGAGCCGTCGATTCACCGACTGTCCGACCGTCCGGCCGAAGCGGCGAGGCAGACCGGCTGACTCGGTTCCCGGCACGATTGTACGTTCTTCTCCCGCAGAGAATTAATACAGAAAACACAAAATTTATCGGCCGATGGAAGTACGGTGTGGGTGGAGGTAACTTGACAATGTTTGCCATCGAGCTGACTCCGCTCAAGCGCTGTTACCACTCGCTCGGTTGCGGTGGGCCCTAAACGGTCACGAAGCGCCGAATCAGTACACTTCTTTCGCGCCACGGTCGCTTCACGCGATTGACCGCCGCCACACGCAGTTCCCCGAAATAATCGGCGATTACCGGCCGGTAAACGCTCCCTACTCCCCGCCGAGAACCGTTTCAATCGCCGAACGGTTTTGAACGGACGACTACGTTATTTCCGCGTATCGGCATTCTTCCCGTAGAGACGCGCGGTTGGCGGACGGTCGGCCCGCGGCCGGTCCGCCGGGAGACGGGAGAGCTACCCACAGGATGAACACGAACACGACAGGGGCGACGGCCGAATCGGCCGCCGAGACAGTCGCCGAACTCTGCGAGGAGCGCGAACTCGTCGTCGTATCGAACCGCGAACCGTACAGTCACGCTCGCGAGGAGGGCCGACTCACCGTGGACCGACCGGCGGGCGGATTGACCGCCGCGCTCGACCCCGTGATGCAGGCCGCCGAAGGGACGTGGGTCGCGTGGGGTGACGGCGACGCCGACCGCGAGGTCGTCGGGCCGGACGACGCCGTGGCGGTCCCGCCCGACGACCCGGCCTACGACCTCCGGCGCGTCTGGCTGACCGACGAGCAGGTCGAGGGCTACTACCGGGGGTACAGCAATCGGGTCCTCTGGCCGCTGTGTCACCTCGACACGGCGAAGATGACTCCGCGCGAGGAGTTCTGGCGGGCGTACCGGGAGACCAATTCGGAGTTCGCCGACGCCCTCCTCGACTCCACCGCCGACGCCGACCGAGACCCCGTGGTCTGGTTTCAGGATTACCACCTCGCGCTGGCCCCGCGGGCAGTCCGGGAGTCGCGCTCCGACGCCTTTTTGGCGCACTTCTGGCACATCCCGTGGCCCTCGCAGGACGTGTTCCGGGCCTGCCCGCAGTACGAGCAGTTGCTCGACGGACTCCTCGCCAACGACCTCGTGGGCTTTCACACCGACGAGTACTGCCGGAACTTCCTCGACTGCGTGGAGTCGGCGACCGACGCCCGCGTGGACCGGTCCAGTCGGAGCGTCGCCCACCGGGGCCAGCGCACCTTCGTCCGGGCGCTCCCGCTCGGCATCGACGCCCGACGACAGGCCGACCTCGCCGAGCGCGACGCCGCCGACGAGTGGTGGGCCGACTTCCGCGAGGAGGAAGGCATCGACCCGAGTACGAGCGTCGCGGTCGGCGTCGAACGCCTCGACTACACGAAGGGCATCGAACCTCGCCTCCGCGCGCTCGAACGCTTCTGGGCCGACAACCCCGAGTGGCGCGGCGAGTTGACCTACGTCCAGAAGGGCACCGAGAGCAGGTCGGGCATCCCGGCCTACGACGCGCTCCAGAAGCGAGTCGCCGACGCCGTAGAACGCGTCAACGACCGGTTCGCCACCGAGGAGTGGACGCCGGTCGTCTACACCACCGACCACCTGCCCGAGGAGGCCATCGCGGCGCTCTACCGGGAGGCCGACCTCGGTCTCGTGACGCCGGTCCGGGACGGGATGAACCTCGTCGCCAAGGAGTTCGTCGCGGCCCAGACCCGCGACCCCGGTCTCCTCGTGTTGAGCGAACTCGCGGGCGCGACCGACCAGTTGGGCGACGAAGCCCTCCTCGTCCACCCCTACGACACCGCGGGGTTCGCCGACCGACTCGGGGACGCTCTCGCGCTGTCGCGCGCCGAGCGCCGCAGGCGCGTCGCCGACCTCCAGCGGGAGGTCCACGCCGAAGACGTGTACGACTGGCTAGAATCGACCTTCGAGACCGCGGCCGCCATCGAGCGCGGCCGTCGCTCGGTCCGGACGACCGGACCCCGAGCGACCGACGACTGACACCCGACCCACGACCACCTCCCAAGATGGTTTCCGACGACTCCGAACCGAATGCACGCACCGACCCGACCGAGACCGACCACGAGATTCCGGCCCCGCTCCGGGACAACCTCCACGCCATCGTGACGGAACTGGTGGCCCACGAGGGCCTGCTGGTCGCGCTCGACTTCGACGGGACGCTGGCGGCCATCGAGCGCCGCCCCGACGAGGCCGCCATCCCCGACCCGACCCGCGAGGCGGTCGCCGCGCTCGCCGCCGCGGAGAACGTCGAGGTCGCGGTCGTCAGCGGCCGGGAACTCGCCGACGTGCGCGAGCGCGTCGGCCTGCCCGGCGTCTCCTACGCCGGGAACCACGGTCTCGAAATCCACGCCGACGAGTACGAGGTCCACCCGACCGCCCGCGAGGCCGAGGCGGACATCGCCGACCTCTGTGACCTCCTCGGCGACCGACTCGCGGACGTAGAGGGCGTCATCGTGGAGAACAAGGGCGTGACCGCGACGGTCCACCACCGACTCGTTGACGACGACGAGGTCCCCGCGGTCGAGAACGCCGTCGAGACGCTGGTCGCCGCCCGCGACGACGTGCGCCTGACCACCGGCAAGGACGTGTTGGAACTCCGGCCCGCGGTCGAGTGGGACAAAGGCGAGGCGGTCCGGGAACTCTACGACGAACTGGTCCCCGACGACCAGCGGTGGCTCCCGGTCTACCTCGGCGACGACACGACCGACGAGGCGGCGTTCAGCGTGCTGGACGAGCGCGGTCTCGGCGTCAAGGTCGGCGAGGACCCCGCAACCGAGGCACCCTATCGCGTGGCTGACCCCGACTCGGTCCGAGCGATACTGACGTGGTTGAGCGACTACGGCGTCGGTTTCCTCGACGCCGACCGCCGGGGCGTCCCGGTCGGCACCGCGTGAGACTCGCCGTCCTCGACGCCGCCGTCCCCGCGTCGTCCCCGCGCCGTCTCCGTAATGCACCGTTGAACCCGACCCGCGCGCCGCGAACGGTGTGAACGGTCGGTCCCGTTTATTCGCCGAATCGGTCAACTCTCACGCCATGGCAACCGACGACGGAGACGACGAGCGCGAGTACAGCGCGGGACCGGAAGACCGGCCGGGTTCGCCCGACCCCGCCGACGCCCCGGAGTCGTCCGAAGCCGACCGCTCGATTTCCGAGCCCCACGATTCCGACACCGAGACCGACCGGACCTACGTCAACGGCGGTCGGGAACCGACCACTCAGACCAGCCAGCAGTCCCGGACCGGCGACACCCAGACTCCCCGGCGATACGGGTCGAAAGCGCCCGCTACGCCCCCGAACCGACGGTACGGTGCGCGCCCACCGAGCGGCCGGTCGCCAGCGCCCGGCGGCGACCCGACGGGCGGGACTCCTCGGGCCGGAGAATCCCGGCCCGAGGAGTCACCCGCCGAGGAACCACCCGCCGAGAAACCCCCTTCCGAGGAGCCACCTGCCGAAACGGGTCGTAGACCACCGGCAACAGAACCGGACGAGGAGACCACCCTACCCGACGAGCATCCTCGCGGTCCCGAACAGCCACGTCGAGCGGCCGACGAGCAGGCCCGTCGGCCCGACGAGTCGGTCCCGGACGACGACGAGAGCGCACCCGACGAGTCGAAGCGACGACCGACCGAACGAGCGCCGCCCGAAGGCGCGCCGCCGAAGCGGACCCAACCGCTCCGGGAACCGTCCGAACCGCCGACGGAGACCCGCGAGCGCGCCGCAGACGACGCGAGAGTCGCCGAGCGAACGGAGTCGCCCACCGCCGAGGAGGCCGACGAAGAGGTCCCGAAGTACGGCGGCCTCTGGGACCCGAGTTGGGAGACCGAACGCGGCGGCCCGACCTCGGAGCGCGAGCAGACTCGCCGGGAGTACGAGCGGCGGTTCGACCGCCAGCGCGCGCGGCAACGGGACTTTCAGCGAGACAAGAGCGGTGGGCAATACCGACGCCGGTAGCCGTCGGGCAAACCACCGCGGACAGAGAGCGTCGGGAACACCGACGAAAATAGGACGTAGAACTGCGGAGAACGCGGCTCAGTCGTCGGCGTCGGTCTCGACGCTGGCGGTCCGGCGGGCCGCGCGCTCGATGAACTCCTCGGGCAGTTCGTCTATCTCTCCGGCCTGCACGCCCCAGAGGTGGGCGTAGAGTCCGTCCTCGCCCAGCAGTTCGTCGTGGCTCCCTCGCTCGACGACGCGGCCGTCTTCGAGGACGACGATTTTGTCGGCGTCCTTGATGGTCGAGAGCCGGTGGGCGATGGCGAACGTGGTCCGGTCCTCCGTGAGGTCGTCCAGACTGCGCTGGATGAGCATCTCGGTCTCGGTGTCCACGTCGCTGGTCGCCTCGTCCAACACGAGGATTTCGGGGTCTTTCAGCACCGCGCGGGCGATGGAGATGCGCTGGCGCTGACCGCCCGAGAGCTTGACGCCGCGCTCGCCGACCTCGGTGTCGTAGCCCTCCGGCAGGTTCTGGATGAACTCGTGGGCCTCGGCGGCCTTCGCGGCCTCCACGATATCCTCGTCGTCCACGTCGAAGGTGCCGTAGGCGATGTTCTCCTTGACCGTGCCGTAGAACATGAACGTGTCTTGGCTGACGTAGCCGATGGCCTGCCGGAGACTCGGCAGGCTCACGTCCCGCAGGTCGGTGCCGTCGATGCGGATGGCTCCGTCGTCAACGTCGTACATCCGGAGCAGGAGTTTCAGGACCGTGGACTTGCCCGCGCCGGTCGGCCCGACCAGCGCGAGCGTGTCGCCGCCCTCCACGTCGAAGGAGATGTCGTCCACGATGGTCTCGTCGTCGTCGTAGCCGAAGGTCACGTCGTCGTAGACGACTTCGCCCTCCGAGACGGTGAGGTCTTCGGCGTCGGGCTCCTCGCGGATGCGACTCGGCTCGTCCATCAGCCCGAAGATGCGGGAACTCGACGCGTACGCGCGTTGGTACATGTTGATGATGGAGCCGAACTGCGCCATCGGCCAGATGAACCGCTGGGTAAACAGAATAAAGGTAACGAACTCGCCGGGCCTGAGGGTCCCGGTGAAGAACCACGGTCCCTCGCCGTTGAACACCCAGAGGCCGCCGACGACGAACGTCAGCGCGAAGCCGAGTCCCGAGAGAATCTGGAGCGAGGGGAAGAACTTAATGCGGGTGACGATTGCGCCCCAGTTCGAGTCGAAGTAGTCGTTAGACACGTCCTCGACGCGGTCGGACTCGTAGCTCTCGGTGTTCGAGGTCTTGATGACCTGAATCCCGCCGAGGTTGTTCTCCAGTCGGGAGTTGACCTTCCCGACCGCCGAGCGCACGTCGGCGTACTTGGGCTGGATTATCTCCACGAACTTGTAGGTGAACCCGGCGATGAGCGGTACCGGTACCATCGCCACGAGTGCCAACTGCCAGTTGATGGCGAAGAGGAAGGCTGCGATGGCCAGTACCATCACGCCCAACCGGAACGCCGAGTTCATTCCGTCGTTGAGGAACCGCTCCAGTCGATTCACGTCGTTCGACAAGATGGACATCATCTCGCCGGTCTGCTTGTCGGCGAAGAAGTCCATGTTCAGTCGTTGCATCTTGTCGTACGTGTCGGTACGGACGTTGTGCTGGATGTTCTGTGCGAAGGAGTTCCAGCCCCAGTTTCGTGCCCAGTGGAATGCCGCGCCGACACCGAATGCGGCCGCGACGATTCCGACCGAGAACCAGAACTGGTCGGCTCGTCCTGTTGGCGTGATAGATGCTACCAAACTACTCGATACGAATGGCAACTGACCCGCAAGCGCATCCGCATACGGTATCTGGTTCGACTGTTTACCGAATAGCGAGTCGATGGCGACTCCGAGGATGACAGGCGGGAGCAAGTTTAACACCCGTGCGAAGATGCTCGCCACGACGCCCGTGACGAACGCGAACGTGTTCTCGGACCCGTATTCGAGGAACAGCCGTTTCATCGGATTCTCGGCCTGCTCCCGTTGCTCCTCGAACGGGTCGTCTTCTTCGTCAGTGAGACTCATTATCATCCAGAAATAGTTCGGCTCTTGAAAAGGTTTCCTTCGAATCGAAACATCGGGTCGTTGCGGGGAACTCTCTCATCGGACTTCGAATTGACGCAGAGCGTGAACTTATGGCTAGCGATAGTGTGCGAACGGTTGTCGAAAAGGGGTCCGGTCGCGCTACAGCGACCGCGACTCGATGTCCGGGTCCACGTCCGCCTCGGCCAAGTCCTGCCGAATGCGCTCGCGCAGGGGGTCGGGCACCGTGTCGCGGCCGACCGGGACCGCGACCTCGCCGTCGCCTCTGACCTTCCAGTAGAGGACGCACTCGCTCGGCGCGTAGAACTCGATGCTGTAGGAGTCGCTCCCGCCCTGATAGTGGACCCGCGCCGCGAACTCCTCGGCCTGCCAGCCGTCCTGTTCGGCTAACTCCTCGATTCGCTCGTCCATACCGGGGCGTGGTCGGGTAGCGTGGTAGTGGTTACGAAAGTCGAGCGAGAAGGTAACAGTTATTTCCGGCGAGCGATTTGTGGCTGGTAGCGGGTCTGTGGTCTAGTTGGTCATGACGCGGCCTTTACAAGGCTGAGGTCGGCGGTTCGAACCCGCCCGGACCCACTCAGTTCTCGTTGCGCGACACGACGAGCGAAGCGAGGAGTCCGCGCCGCGCGTCTGCTGTTCGGGAGAGTGGTCGAACTCCACAGGACGCGCGCCCCCGAAACGACGTGAGCGGGAACGTCTTGCTCCGGGGCGACCTCACCCGGATCCACGTTACAGTAGCTCCGAGAAGTCTGCATTTTTACGAGACACTCCCGTCAGTGACTCACGACTGAATCGGGGGCAACGTCAGTGTCTCCGCTCCCACGTCCGTCGGCATCCACCGCTTCGAGAGGGCCGGTTTCGTGATTTATCGACCGAGTATCAGTAAGGCTATTTCCGATAGTGGTCAATCGAAAACACGATGACGCCCTCCAGACGCCGATTTCTCGAACTGTCCGGACTCGCGCTCGCGGGAGTGGGCGGGAGTCCGGTCGCTGGCGGTCGAAAGGACTCCGGTCGCAAGGAGTCCGGTCGCGAGTCCGCGTTCGACTGGCCGATGGCACGGTACGACCCCGCCGGAACCGGTCACAACCCCGACGCGTCGGGACCGAAAACCGATGTCGAACTCGCGTGGAGCCACGGCGCGACGGACTGGTTTCTCGGAACCTCCTCGCCGATTCGTCGCGGAGAGACCGTCTATGCGGCGGGAAACGGACTCGTCGCGCTCGACGCTGAGACCGGAGCGCGGCAGTTCGGCCATCCCGGCCCGTACCAGTCGAGTCCGGCGCGCGTTCGCTCGTCGGTCTACACCACCGACACGCTCGCGGTGACCGCACCGTCCGGCGTCTTCGGACTGAACGCGGACGGCGGAGTCGAGGTTCCGGTACTGAATCTGTCCCTCGGCGTCGAGCGATGGGAAGGACCGCGGTCTCCCGGCGGCGGTTTCTTCGGAGCGAACGATTCGGTAACGCCCGTCGCGGCCGACGGCAGTATCTACACCGCGATTCCGGGGACGAACGCCATCGCGGCACTCGACCCCAACACCGGAGGAGTCCGTTGGCGCAGGACTCACCACGAAGACGACGCGGTGGGCGTCGATTTCAACAGACCGGCCGTGAAAGACGGCCTCGTCTTCCTCACGAACTGGCCGCGACAGGCGACAGCCTACCGGACCGACACCGGAGCGCGACGGTGGCAACGGGAACTCTCCGAGCAACTCCTCCTCCCGCCGGTGGCGACCGAGGAGGGCGTCGTCGTCCCGTCACGCAACACGGTCTGGTTGCTCGACGCCGACGACGGCACGACGTTGTGGAAACACGACCACGAGGGGAACGCGACCGACGGCGCACCGGCGGTCGCCGACGGCACCGTCTTTTTCTCCGACGAACAGGAGTCGCTGTACGCCCTCGACCTCGCGACGGGCGAGACGGTGTGGACGACGCCGTTCGACGGCCCGGCGTCGCCGGTCGTCGCCGACGACACGGTGTACGCCGTCCGGTCGGGCTTCGCCCTCCTCGCACTCGACGCCGCGTCGGGCGAGCAGCGTTTCGAGTACCGGCCGTCGCAGGTCCCGCTCTCGACGCCGGTGGTCGGCGACGGCGTCCTCTACGCCACCAATCGCAGACGAGTTATCGCGCTGGCGGCGGCCGCGTGACGACCGACCGGTGAGAGAGTCGGCCCCTCCTCGGCGGTGCCGCATTCGACTTCGACGGCCGATTCACGGCGGGGTGGACTGACCGACGCCGATAGGTTCAGTTCGGTAGCAGCCAATCGACGCTGGACGCGCAGGTGGCCGACCCGCTCGTCCCGCCGTCTTCGAGCGTCAGGCTGTGTTCCTGTTGTCGTTCGGTACACGTTCTGATGGTCGTGTGAACGTGGGTCCGGTCGTCGCCGAGGTCTTCGACGAGGTAGACCGTGACGTTGCCGGGCGTCCAGCCGTCGATGGTCGTCGTCACCTCCTCGCCCGGTTCGACGGTGATTCGCTCCGTGGGAATCCCGTCGTCGGCCAGCGTCACGTTCCGGAAGCCCTCCGGCCAGTAGAGTTGCGAGAGCGTCGCGAGCCGGCGCTCGCCCTCGCGGGTCGTGACCTCGAAGTTCATCAGTAACGCCGCCTGTCTGCTCTCGGCGGTGTAGGCGGTCACTCGGTACGTCGTGTCGTCTTCGTTCGTGACCGTCAGCGTCGGCGGTGCCTCGTACACGTCGCCCGCGACGACGGAGAGGCCGCCGAGGAGGACGAGGCAAGCGAGGAGGGCGGTCGTTCGTCGGGAGGCCATGGTACTACCAGTGTCGGCGTCACGGAAATAATCTCCTCGTTTCGGGCGTCCGACAGCTCCGGTGATATCGAATGTCGGTTCCTCGTCGGTCGTTCTCTCGTCGGCGTTCGACGGCCGCGAGGAGCGTCGATTGTAGCCGCGTCTCCTCGGCGTCGGCGTCTCGATTACGCCTTCGCTTCAGTACACGGTTCGGAGTCGGTCGCGCTCCCACGAGACCGCGCTGTCGGTGAACGCCTCCCAGTGGCTTCGCTTGACTTCGAGGTACGTTTCGAGGAGGTCGGCCCCCAGCGCCGCCCCGAGGACCGAGTCGGCTTCGAGCGCGTCGAGCGCCTGCCCGAGCGTCCGGGGGAGTCGCTCGATGCCTCGCTCGGCGCGCTCGCTCGACCGGAGGTTTCCGGGGTCGGCCGATACGGGTTCGGGCGGTTCGAGGTCGCGCTCGATGCCGTCCCTCCCGGCCGCGAGGAGACCGAGCAACGCCAGATAGGGGTTGGCGGTGTTGTCGGCCGCCCGGAACTCCAACCGGGTCGAAGCGCCGCCGTCGTCGGGTTTCGGCGCGGGAATCCGGACCAGCGCCTCGCGGTTGCCCCGGCCCCAGCAGACGAACGCGGCGGCCCCGATTTGGGGTCGCAGGCGGGCGTAGGAGTTGACCGTCGGGGCCGCGAGCGCGACCAGCGCGGGCGCGTGGTCGAGGATGCCTGCGACGAAGTGGCGGCCGGTGTCGCTCAGTCCGTCGCGGTCCGGGTCGTAGAAGGCGTTTTCGTCCGATTCGTCGTCTGCCGCGGCGGCGTCCCACAGCGAGAGGTGGACGTGACAACCGTTGGTCGAGTGGTCGAAGGGCTTGGGGAGGAACGTCGCGCGGTAGTCGTGGTCGCGCGCGACGCTCTCGACGGTCTCGCGCAGGAGGACGTGGTGGTCGGCCGCCCGGACGCCGGGTTCGTGGCCGGTGACGAGTTCGTGTTTCCCGGCGGCGTACTCGGGGTAGTACTTCTCGACCCCAACGTCTTGGGCTTTCAGTGCGTCCACCATCGCGAGCATCGTCTCGTGGGTCTCGCGCGTGCTGCCGGTGGCGTACGCGCCGCGCTCGTCCACCCTGATGGGGTCGCCCGCCTCGTCCTCGGCGAACAGGTGAAACTCGCTCTCGAAGGCGACCTCCGGGGCGAGTCCGTCGCTCCGGAACGACTCACAGAGCGCGCGAAGCGACGACCGCGGGTCCACCGACCACGGGTCGCCGTCGAGGGTCTCGACGTTGCAGAGCATCGCGCCAGCGCGCTCGGCGTAGGGGAGCGGGCGGAACGTCTCGGGGTCGGGGACGAGTCGGACTTCTCCGGCGGCGTCGAAGCGGCCGTCCTTGTCCCTGAGTCCGAGCGCGTTGTACGACTGGACGAGTTGCGAGAGCGTCACGCCGTCTTCGACGGCGGATTCGACTTTCGAGGAGTCGACCGAGTGAGCGCGGACCGCCCCGCTCTGGGTGACGAACAGTAGTCGCACGAGGTCTACGTTCGCGTCGCGGCACGACTCGGCGACCGACGAGTGTCCTGACATAGAGTCTCCTGTACTGCGGAAGTGTTTTAGGTAAGCCTAAAAAAATTTCGAAGCGGAGTCGTGCGACGAGAGTCCTCGGTCGGACCGACGCCACCTGCCTTTATATAGTTTAGGCTAGCCTAAATTATAAAAGCCGGAGAAGATGGAAATACTTTTCAATTTTTAGGTCGGCCTAAAAATCGTGACGCAAACGACGCGACCCGCTCGAAGTCGAACCGACAACGAACCGACCCGCGCCCGCCGAGGAGGCCTCCTCGCATGAGCGACGCCGCGCCCTCGAACGACCGACTCCTCGGCAAGCAGGCCGACCGGGAGTCGAACGCGCGGAGCTACCCCCGCTACCTCCCGATGGCGATTCGGGAGGCCCAAGGCGTCGAAGTGACCGACGCCGACGGGAACACCTACTACGACTGTCTCGGCGGGGCCGGAACGCTCCACCTCGGGCACAACCACCCCGTCGTGGTCGAGGCCATCGAGGAGGCCATGGCGGCCGACCGGCCGATGCACACCCTCGACATCACGACGCCGGTCAAGGAGGCGTTCGTGGACACGCTGTTCGACAGCCTGCCCGACGAGTTCGCCGACACCGCCAAGATTCAGTTCTGTAGCCCGGCGGGCACCGACGCGATAGAGGCCGCGCTCAAACTCACCAAGACCGCCACGGGCAACCGCTCGGTCCTCTCGTTCCGCGGGGGCTACCACGGGATGACCCACGGCTCGCTCGGGCTGATGGGCGACACCGACGCCAAGGAGGAGGTCCCCGGTACGATGGGGAACGTCCACCACCTGCCCTATCCCTACCCCTACCGCTGTCCCTTCGGCGTCGGCGACGAGGGCCACGAGGTCGGAAGCGAGTACGTCGAGCGACTGCTGGATGACCCCGAGCGCGGCTTCACCGACCCGGCCGCGATGGTCCTCGAACCCGTGCAGGGCGAGGGCGGCTCCATCGCGCCGCCCGCCGACTGGCTCCGGGAGATGCGCCGCATCACGCGCGAACACGACGTGCCGCTCGTCGTGGACGAGATTCAGTCCGGACTCGGCCGGACCGGCGACCTCTACGACTTCGAGCGCGCCGACATCACTCCCGACGTGGTGACGCTCTCGAAGGCGGTCGGCGGCGGACTCCCGCTGGCCGTGATGCTCTACGACGAGGAGTACGACGACTGGGAGTCGGGCGCGCACACCGGCACCTTCCGGGGCAACCAGTTGGCGATGGCCGCCGGGCGAGCCACCATCGAGTACATCGTCGAGGAGGACCTGCCGAGTCACGCCGAGGCGATGGGCGCGCGACTGCGCGACCACCTCGACGCCGCGGCCGACCGGTTCGATTCGGTCGGCGACGTTCGCGGCCGGGGCCTGATGCTCGGAGCCGAGATGGTCGATGCCGACGCCAACCCCGACGACCTCGGCGCGTACCCGCCCGACGCCGACCTCGCGGAGGCGATTCAGTCCGAGTGTTTCGACCGCGGCCTGATAGTCGAACGCGGCGGTCGAGAGGGCGCGACGGTCCGGTTCCTCCCGCCGCTGATTATCTCGAAAGAGCAAGTCGAGGAGGTCGGCCGCATCTTCCGCGAGTCGGTCGAGGCCGCCGTCGCCGAAGCGACCGCTCCATCGCCATGACGACGGCCGACGACCTGTTCCTCGGCACCGACGCGGGGAACGACGCCTACCGGAAGGCGGTCTCGCGGGCCAGCGAAGCGGTCGTAGAAGCGTTCGCCGACGAGGCGACGCCCTACTCCGGGGCGTCGCCGGGGAGTCACGACGACCGCTTCGCCGCGGTGGACCCACTCCCCGACGAGGGCCAGTCGCTCGCCGAGACCGTCGAGGAGGTCGGCGACAGAGTTCTCTCGGAGTCGGTCGGCGTCTCGGACCCCGAGTGCGTCGCCCACCTCCACTGTCCGCCGTTGGTACCGGCGCTGGCGGCCGAGACCGCAATCGCCGCGACGAACCAGTCGCTCGACTCGTGGGACCAGAGTCCGGCCGCGACTCACGTCGAGCGCCGGATGGTCGAACGCCTCTGCGAGTTGTTCGGCTACGGTCCCGGCGGCGACGGCGTGTTCACCAGCGGCGGCACCCAGTCGAACTTTCAGGCGCTCCTGTTGGCCCGCAACCGGTTCGCCCGCGAACGACTCGGCCGCCGCGTGAAAGAGAGTGGCCTGCCCCACCGCGCGAAGTCGATGCGACTCCTCTGCTCGGACGCGGCCCACTTCACCGCCGAGCAGGCCGCCGCCCACCTCGGACTGGGCGAGAACGCGGTCGTGACCGTCCCGACCGACGACGAGTACCGGATGGACCCCGAGGCGCTGGACGCGACGCTCGCGGACCTCCGGGAGCGCGACCGGGACCCCTTCGCGCTGGTCGGGACCGCGGGCACGACCGACTTCGGGAGCATCGACCCGCTCGACGCGCTCGCGGACCGCGCCGAGGCCCACGACTGCTGGTTCCACGTGGACGCGGCCTACGGCGGGGCGCTCGCGCTCTCCGAGACCCATCGCGGGAAACTGGCCGGAATCGAGCGCGCCGACTCGCTGGCGGTCGATTTCCACAAGCTGTTCTACCAGCCCATCAGTTGCGGGGCGCTCCTGCTCGGCGACGGCGACGACTTCGACCTGATTCGGCGGTCGGCGGCGTACCTCAACCCCGAGGAGGCCGACCTCGACGCGCCGAATCTGGTCTCGAAGTCGGTCCAGACGACCCGGCGCTTCGACGCGCTGAAACCCTACGTCACGTTCCGGACGCTCGGCCGGGAGCGACTCGCCGAACTGGTCGAATCGACGCTCGAACTCGCCGACGACGCGGCCGCCCTGCTGGCGGACGCGCCCGACTTCGAGTTGCTGAACGACCCGACGCTCAACGCGGTCGTCTTCCGGTACCGGCCGGAGGGCGGCCGCGCCGGAGGCGGTCGCGGAGACCCCCGCTCGGACGACGCCGAACGCGTCGGCCGACTCAACGCCGCGATTCGGGAGGCCCTGCTCCGGAACGGCGACGCCGTAGTCGGCCGGACCGAGGTCGATGGCCGGACCTGCCTCAAACTCACCCTGCTGAACCCGAAGACCACCGTCGAGGACGTGGCCGGGATACTCGACGCCGTGCGGAATCGCGCGCGAACCATCGAAGTTGCGGAGACGGCACTCCGACGATGACCGACGACACGCAGACGATGAACGCCACAGAAATCGCAGAATCGGCGACGTTGCACAGCTTCCTGAACTGCTACCTCCGCGAGACCGGCGACTACGAAGTCGTAGCCGCCGAGGAGGTCCCCGTCCCGGCGAACGGCCGCGAGCGGGTCGTCCGCGCGCCCCTGCCCGAGCAGGCGACGACGCTGTACGTCCCGCTCCGGTACCGGTCGCCCACGGACCGCCACCTGTTCGACCTACCGGGCTACTACCGGCACGGCGAAGGCGGACGAGCGGACGGGCGAGGAGACCGGACGCTCGAACTCGACTACCTGACGCTGGCGTCGCTCGCGACGAAGGAACTCGCGCTCTCGCGGGACGACACCGGGAACCGCGACGAACTCCTCCTGCGGGTCCTCAAGAGTTGCAAGAACGTCGCCCGGTTCGTAGACGCGCGACGGGACGACGAAGACCAACTCTACGGCTTCGACACGACGTTCCGGGAGGCCGAGCAGTCGCTCGTGTTCGGCCACCTCCTCCATCCGACGCCCAAGAGTCGCCAAGGCATCGCGCCCCACGAGTCGCCGACCTACGCCCCGGAGTTGGAGGGGTCCTTTTCGCTCCACTACTTCCGGGCCGACCCCGAGTTGGTCTGGGAGGACGCGGCGCTCGACGCGACCGCCGCGCTCGATGTGGCGGCCGACTCGGCGAGCGAGTGGGTGAAGGCGGCGCTCCGGGAGGACCCCGCGGTGGGTGAGTCGTTCGTCCGGCAACACGTCGAGAGCGACGACGTGCTGATTCCGGTCCACCCGTGGCAGGCCGACTACCTCCTCGAACAGGACGGCGTGCGCGAGCAGTTGGGCGACGGCCTCGAATCGCTCGGGCGGGTCGGCCGGGAGTTCCACCCGACGACCTCGGTCCGGACGCTGTACGCCCCCGACGCGCCGTTCATGGTCAAGGCGTCGCTCAACGTCGCAATCACCAACTCCGAGCGCACCAACAAGCGCCCGGAACTCGACCGAGGAGTCGCCATCGCAGAACTGCTGGACACGCAACTGGGCGACGACCTCCGCGAGCGGTTCCCCGACTTCGACGTGGTGCGAGACCCCGCCTCGCTGACGCTCGACGTGGGCGAGGGGGCCGACGGCGAGTCCGAATCGGGCTTCGAGGTCGTCCTGCGCGAGAACGTCTTCCGGGGCGCGGACGCCGAGAACGCGGGGCCAGTGGTCGCGCTCTGTCAGGACCGAATCGAGGGCGACGGCTCGCGGCTCGGTACCGTGGTCGAGACCATCGCCGAGCGCGAGGGTCGTTCGACCGAGGAGGTCAGCCGCGAGTGGTTCCGCCGGTACCTCGAAATCTCGCTCCGGCCGATTCTGTGGCTCTACCTCGAACGCGGACTGGGCGTCGAGGCCCACCAGCAGAACGGCGTCCTCGCGCTGGACGAGGGGTACCCCGACCGGTTCTACTACCGGGACAATCAGGGCTACTACTTCCCCGAATCGAAGTACGACGAGTTGGACGACCTCCTGCCGGGCGTCGGCGAGCGCGCGGACACCATCTGTCCGGACGCGGTGGCCGACGAGCGCATCCGGTACTACGTCGTGCTGAACAACGTCTTCGGCGTCGTCAACGTCTTCGGGACCGCGGGACTGGTGGACGAGCGCGACCTCCTCGCTATTCTGCGCGAGGAGCTAGAACGCTGTCGGGAGTTCGACCGCGACTCGTCGTCGCTGTTAGACGGCTTGCTGGAAGACGAGACCCTGCCGTGCAAGGCGAACCTCCTCACGCGGTTCCACGACATGGACGAACTGGTCGGGTCGCTGGAGAACCAGTCGGTGTACGCCGACGTGGACAACCCCATCGTGACCGCGGTCGAAGCGGCGGGCGAGAGCGACGCGGACACCGCCGACGAGACCGACGCCGAGGGCGAACCGGAGGTGCCCCCGCGATGACCGGTCCCGGCGGCGTCGTCGCCGCGCCCTACGATTTCCAGACGTACGACGACGACATCGAGAAGACCGTCTCGTTCCGGCGGGCCGAGATGGACGACTTGGGGATGCTCCACGCGTGGCTCAACGAGGACCACGTCCTACCCTACTGGCAGTTGGACGACCCCCTGCCCGAGTTCCGGGAGACGCTGGCCGAGAAGTTGGCCGACGACCACATGACGCCGTACGTGGGGCTCCTCGACCACGTGCCGACGAGCTACTGGGAGTGCTACTGGGCGGCCGACGATCCCATCGCCCAATACTACGACGCCGACCCCGCCGACCAAGGCGTCCACCTGCTCATCGGGCCGCCGGAGTACGTCGGGGAGGGCTACGCCGAACCGCTCCTGCGGGCCGCGACCCGGATGCAGTTCCGCCACGGCGAGACCGACCGCATCGTCACCGAACCCGACGTTCGCAACGAAATCGTCCACCACGTCTTCGAACAGTGCGGCTTCGAGGCCCGCCGCGAGATAGAGATGAACGAGAAGACCGCCCTGCTGATGGTCTGCGAGCGCGAGCGGTTCGAGCGGGAGGTGGTGGCGTGAGCGACCCCGACCCGACCCCGACGAGCGACGCCGACGCTGGCGAGATTTACGACGTGGTGGGCGTCGGTCTCGGGCCGTTCAACCTCGGACTCGCGGCGCTGTTGGACGGCGCGGGCGACCGCACGGCCGCCAACGCGGGCGACGGTTCGGCCGCCGACGCGAGCGACGATACGGACGCCGACGTGGACGCGCTCTTCCTCGAACGGGACGCCGAGTTCGCGTGGCACGAAGGGATGCTCATCGAGGGGACGACGATGGAAGTCCCCTTCCTCGCGGACCTCGTGACGATGGCGGACCCGACCAACCCCCACAGCTACCTCAACTACCTGCGCGAGCGGGGTCGGCTCTACGAGTTCTACTTCTACGAGACGTTCCAGATTCCCCGCCGGGAGTACGACGATTACCTCCGGTGGGTCGCCGACCGCCTCGACTCCTGTCGGTTCAGCCGCCGGGTCGAATCGGTGACGTGGGTCGAAGGCGACGACGGCGAGGAGGGCCACTTCGCCGTCACCGCGCGCGACCCCGAGACCGGCGAGGTGCGGAGCTACCGCGCCCGGAACCTCGCGCTCGGCGTCGGGAGTCGTCCGCGGGTCCCCGAGGAGCTACGCGGCCACCCCGAGGCCGACGTGTTCCACACCGCCGAGTACCGCTTCCGGCGCGACCGGTGTCTCGACGCCGACTCGATTACGGTGGTCGGGTCGGGCCAGAGCGCGGCCGAGGTGTTTCGGGACCTCCTCGACCGCCAGCCCGACGGCGACTACCGGCTCGACTGGCTCACGCGCTCGGACGGGTTCTTCCCGATGGAGTACTCGAAGCTCGGACTTCAGCACTTCACGCCCGAGTACGTGCGGTACTTCTACGACCTGCCCGACGACGAGAAGGACGAGATTCGGGCCGACCAAGACCTGCTGTACAAGGGTATCGACCCCGAGACGAGCGCGGAGATATACGACCTCCTCTACCGGCGCTCCGTCGGCGACCGCGACCCCGACGTGGGGCTGTTCGCCATGACCGAAGTCGAGGACATCCGCGAAACTGAGGCGACCGATGCCGACGCGGCGAGCGCGTACCGCCTCGACTGCCACCAGTGGCAGGCCGACGAGTCGTTCGCTCACGAGAGCGACGTGGTAATTTTGGGCACGGGCTACCACCGGCCGGTCCCGGAGTTTTTGGACCCCATCGAGGAGCGCGTCGCGTGGGACGACGAGGGTCGCTATCGCGTGACCGAGGACCACCGGCTCGTCCTCGACGCCGCGGGCGACGCCTTCGTCCAGAACGGCGACCTCCACAGCCACGGCGTCGGCGCGCCCGACCTCGGGTTGGGCTGTTACCGCAACGCTCGCATCGTGAACCGGCTGGTCGGCCGGGAGGTCTACCCCGAGGAGACCGACACGGTGTATCAGGACTTCTCGGTCGAGTCGTTCCTCGAACGGCCGGGTCGGGGCGAGAGCGACACCCGCGACGACGAGCGCCGCCGACCGACCGCCGCGCCGGAGGGCGAGTGAGATGGAGAACCTCGACACCTTGCGGTCGGCGCTGACCGACGAGACGTGGGCGCGGGTGAACCGCGACTGCTTCCGGAAGCTCCTCGCGGAGTTCGCCTACGAGGACATCGTGGTCCCCGCGCCGGTCGGGACCGTCCCGGCCGACGACTCGGAACCCGGCGAGTCGTGGACCCGGTTCCACCTCCGACTCGACGGCGGCGTGACGTACCGCTTCGACGCACAGCGTCGGCTCTTGGACAGCTACCGAGTCCGCGAGGGGTGGGGGGTGGGGGGGGCCCCCCGCCGCACCGACCCGCCCGGCGGGGCGGGGGGCGGGGGGGGGGGGGGGG